>JANNDD010000597.1:0-11713 GCA_031387365.1 Armatimonas sp.
GTGTAGGCAGCGTGCTCTGCGAAGGCACGGAGCTCTGCCAGCCCTGCGCCAAGCTGGAGGCCCACACGCAGCGCCCCGGCCTGGCTCGGCGTCTGGTGAACCAAGCTGGGATTCGAGCACGGGTGCTGGAGGAAGGCGAAATTCATGTGGGTGACACGATCACAGAAGAAAACGACGGCTAAGGCACCTGCCAAGCCCACTCCCAAAGCCAGCGCACCGCTCCCTGTTGTGCCTGTAGCAACCAAGCTGCCGCCGTGCTGGGCAGTGGCGTTCTCTCCCGATGGCATTCGGCTCGCGGTGGGGACGTACCGGCGCGTGGTGATCTATGAGGTCGCAAGCGGCAATAAGCTCTCGGACTGGAGCGTCTCCACGGATGCCATCCGCACCCTCGCGTTCTCCCCCGATGGTGGCGTGATCGCCGCCGGGACGGGCGTGCCCGGCATGAGCGGTGTGGTCTTGCTGCTAAACTCCACGAGCGGCCAGCTCATAAAAGCTCTCAAGCCGCACTACGACACGGTGGAGTCGGTGGCATTTCTGGGCAACCAGATCCTCTCCGCCGCCAACGATGAGAAAGTCTGTGTCACGGATGCCATGAGCGGGCAGACTATCGGCACCCTCTCTGAGCATGTCGGGCGCTGCCTGAGTGTCACGGTGCCGAGCCGCACGACACCCCAGGATGGCGGATCTCTCTTTGCCACAGGCGGGGCGGACAAGATGTTCAAAGTCTGGGATGCCGATAAACGCCGCGTGGTGGTGAACTTTGACCAGTGCGGCAGTGTGGTCTGGTGCGTCGCCGCACTCCCGCAGCCGGGGCGTTTTCTCGTGGGCAGCGGCGATGGTGCTCTGCGCATTTTTGGGGTGCGCTCCGATGGCAAGGCCCGCGACCCTAAAGAGCCCGACCCACGTACCGGCTTCACTGGCCAAACTTTTGGAGGTGCCCACCCCGACGGCGTCTATGCCATCGCCGTGGCTCCCAACGGTCAGACAGTCGCCTCGGGGGGCGCGGACAAGAAAGTGAAGGTCTGGAACCTGGGCCGCAATCGCCTTGAAAAAGAGTTCACAGAAGCCACGAGTGATATCTGGGGGCTCGCGCTTGCGCCCAACAGCCAGCTTCTCGCCGCCGCCTCGCTCGATGGCCGTGTCCGACTCTACGATGTGATCCAGAACAAGCTGGTGCGTGAGCTTCCCCCCGCACCGAGTACACCCGCCGCACCAGGAGTGCCCCAATGAGAAATCTTATGAGCCATCTCTCCGCCTTCGCACCGCTCAGGCACCTCTCTTCCCCTCATGCTCCTTCGTCGCGGGAAGAGAGGCTGGCATCTCCCCTAGCCCCTCTTCCCAGTGAGGAACGAACGGCTAGGGGAAGAGGGGGTGCCCGAGGAACGAGGGTGGGGGAGATGGTACTTATTCTCTTTCTTATCACCAGTGCCGCGCTTGCCCAGAACCCACGTATCGCAGCGCTCTACCCCGCAGGTGCGCAGGCGGGCAAGACTGTCGAGATCGCCATTCGTGGCGGTGGCCTAGCAGGAGCCAAGCGCGTGGTCGTCAATGGGGGACCAGGCGTCAAGGCGGAGCTGAGCGCGGCAGGAGGCCCGATAGACGACACGATCCGGCCCCTCTTCAACGCCAAGTGCGTTACCTGCCACGAGTCGCGCTCCCCAGATAACCGTACCCTCTCGCCTGAGCAGTGGGCCGCCACCGCAGACCGAATGATCACGGCGCGTGGCGCAGATATCAAGAAAGAGGATCGGGATAAGATTGTGAGCTGGCTTCAGGCACGCGCACGAGCCGGCCAGATCACGGCCAAGCTCAGTATCGCCGCCGATGCTCCTCCCGGCCTGCGTGAGGTACGCCTCGTCACCGAACAAGGCATCTCAACTCCCTTTACTTTTGAGGTGAGTAACCTACCAGAGACACTAGCGCTCCCCAATACGAGCCTCACACTCGCTCTGCCCGCCGTCATCAATGGTGCTCTGACTCAGCCCGGCCAGCGAGATAAGTTTCTCTTTTCCGCTAAGAAAGGCGAGCCGCTCACGTTCAACCTAAAAGCCTATCGAATCAATGAACAGTGCCCTCTTTTCTTCAACCCCGTGCTCTATCTCTATGATAGCAAGGGTAAAGAGCTGGCCAAGAGCCTGGGACGCATTGATATTGATCCTATCATAGAGTGGCTCTGCCCCAACGATGGTGAGTACACACTTCTGGTGCGTGACTTACTCTGGAAAGGTAACCCAGCGTCTATCTACCGTCTGGCAGTAGGCAACCTCCCCGCCGACACCACCCTCTCCAACTTAGTGGCACGGCCCGGTGCAAGCTTCTCCGCCAGCATGGGCAATATGCCTGTCGAGGCCCTGCTAGCGCGTGATGCGGCGGGGGTGACGATGCTCCATACAGCGATGGGAGACACTCCGGTACTGGTGAGGGATCTGCCCGATGGGGGCGGCCCGGTGGAGACAATCGGGCTCGCCACTGCCGTGACACTACCTGCAATGTTCTCGGGGAAACTCACAGGCGCCAACCAGGTGGATCGTTTTAAGGTGCAGGCGCTCAAACCCGGCATGGGCCTAGAGCTGTATACCAAGCGCCTAGGCTCGCAGCTCCGCCCCCGAGTGACCATCAGAGACGGAAAAGACGCCGTTGTCCAGACCCGGCTGATGGATGGCGATGAGGAACTACGGATGCCCGCCTGCTTCCCCAAAGCGGGCGAGTACGTGGTGGAGATCACAGACTCTCTCTCATCGGGGGGGGGCTATTGCTGGGAGACAATCGGAGCGGGAATCCCCGACTTCTCCCTCACTGTAACACCTGATGGGGCCAACCTGGCCCCGGGAAGGCGTGCTGCGCTGCTCGTGCGTGTCACCCGCCGTGAGGCACTCCAGGGACCGATCAAGCTGACCATCAAGGGGCTTCCCCTAGGAATCAAAGCGGAAGCGGGAGTCATCCCGCCCGACGATGACAAAGCGCTTTTGCTCATTACCGTAGACGATAAAGCGGCTCTTGGGGGGGGAACCATTACTATCGAAGGGGCAACAGAGCTCACGGATGATCAAGGTAATGTCCGCTCGCTCAAGCGCTTCGCCCAGCCCATTGAGCTCTACCGCACCCAGAACAACAACCTTCGCCCCATTGAGCGCAGCTCAGCGTTTATCGGCGTGGCGAAAGAGGAGCCCCCCTTTGGGCTCTCGGTCCAAGGAATTGAGAGCCTGAACCTCGGCCCCGGTCAGACCGCGACCGTGATCGTGAAAGTCGTGCGCCCCACCAATGGCCGCAGCGATGTGGTGATATCCGCTCTGGGTCTTCCCCCAGGAATCACGATCAGCCAGGGAGCACTCTACATTCCCGGCAACAAAGATGAAGCGACGTTTACGCTACGCGGCTCCGAGGCCTCTCGCTACCTGAGCACACGCGATCCCAAACTGCCGCCGCTCCGTTTCGTCTTCGTAGGCACCCCCGGAGGCCGCAACGCTGATGCGCCCACAGACAGCACCGCGCCCATTATTGTCACAGCACCTCGTGAGGGTGGCATCAAAATTGGAAAATAGCTCTCTTGGATACCCATCTTCACCACGAAACTCATTTTAAGTCCTCAGAGAGCGTGCGAGATGTCGTTATCGGGATGGCCGATGGGCTGACGGTTCCCTTCGCGCTGGCCGCGGGACTCTCCGGCGCCATTTTCGGCACGCATATCGTCGTCACCGCAGGGCTAGCGGAGATTGCCGCGGGCTCGATTGCAATGGGATTGGGCGGCTATCTGGCGGCTCGGAGCGAGGCGGAGCATTATGTCAGCGAGAAAAAGCGCGAAGCCTGGGAAGTTATCCATAAGCCCGAGGCGGAGGCGGCGGAGATCCGGGAAGTTTTCGAGGGCTACGGCCTGACGGAAGTCGAGATTACCCCCATTATCGCCGCGCTGGAGCGCAACCCGGAAGCCTATGTCCAGTTCATGATGCGCTTCGAGCTGGGCCTAGAGGAACCTAATCCTAAGCGTGCCCTCCAGAGCGCAATCACAATTGGTATTTCCTATATCATCGGGGGCCTGATTCCTCTTGCTCCCTACATTTTTCTGAAGCAGCATACTACCGCCTTCCAGCTTTCGTGCATCGTGACCCTACTCGCACTTTTTATTTTTGGCTTCATCAAGGGCCGCTTCACCGGTAGCAATCCCTGGCGCAGCGCTTTTGAGACGGCAAGCATCGGGGGGATCGCCGCCACTGTCGCATACGCACTGGCAAAAGCATTTAGCTGAAACAGAAAAAAATCGTCGTAAAGCACAACTGTAGCCTTAAACTTTGCTACAATACAACCAGAGGTGATTGTCTCATGGAAGAACAGTTTATTTGCCCTTTTCCTTGGAAGTGGTCTATGATTTATGAAAAGCTCCACCGTGAGTGGGTGGAGCGTGCGGAAGAAGAGGTACCCGAGCCACCCCATCTCCTGCCCTCGATGACAAGTGATTCGCACCGGCAGGATCGCTGGCAGGAGACCGTAGAGTGGGCGGAGCAGTACGGCTTCGAGATCCCTGCAATGAGTGAGGATGAGAAATACTATAAGATGTAGGGGATTTTTCACGAATTGCCACTCCGCCCACTGAAGTGGGCGTTTGAGGGCCAGCGACCACAAAGTCGCTCCGCGACTACCGAGCTCCTAAGTTCTCAGTCGCGGAGCGACACTGTGCTCTTATCCTGTGTCGCTCCTGGTCTCTACTGGACCTCAGCCGGATTAGTGATATTCTTTGTTTTAGGGTTGACAAAACGTCGAAAAATCCGGTAGAGTCTCATTGTAATGCTTGAGCTATTTTTCACAAAGTTTCCGTGGCAGCTTCGCGCCCTCTGTGCCTGGTTCGGTACCCTTGCGGGTATCCTGCTCCTGCTCGCCATTGGAAAACAAGACTTCGTCGCGGCCCATCCCGTGGAGCAGCAGTTTCTGACCTTTGCAGGCTGGGGGATGGCCTTCTGGGGACCGATCATCTTGGTGACGATGGAAGGCATACGCGCCGACGACTAGCGCCGCCGACGACTCTCGCGTTGTACTTTCTCGTGGCGAAGCGCCTCAATCCGTAGCTGCGCCGCCTGCTCACGCTTGTCGCGCTCTCGCCACCAGCGCTTTTCGGCCTCATCGCGACGATCTGAGCGCCAGCGATGAACCCAGTGCGCTACCGAAGGCTGGAGGTAGAGAACCATGACAAAAGCAACCCCAATCAGAGGAAGCGACCACTTCCCCCCTAGCTGGTAGCGTAACAGAGGGAGAAACAAAAGGCAGAGGAACAAAGAACTGACAAGTAACAGTATGAGTAACCAGCCAATCTCAGAATTGTTAGATTTTTTCGCCTGTCTCATTTCCCTGTCATCATTCCTTAGTCGCTATTCTATCTTAAAGCTCATCATTTTGGAAGAACTCCCAAGTTTCTCCCTCGGGTCCCAGAAAAAAACCCACACGAATTGTCTTTCCATTGACTTCAACACTTTTAGGCTCGATAGTAATAGGGCAGCCAAGAAGACGAACTTTTTCAATATCAGAGTCAACGTCTAGAGAGCGGAGTGCGAGGTGGAAAAACTGGTTCCCTCCCACAATTTCTGTCGCTTCCGGGCAGGCAAAAAGCTCCAAGTAGTTACCATCGCCTAAGTCCAGAAGAGCGATTCGCTTATCGCCCTCCCCCCAGGAGTGTGCCACGGGAAAGCCCATTCCTTCGGTGTAAAAGGCCAGCGAGGCATCAAAATTTCGTGCACGGAGGGCCATGTGATGAAAGCCCGCTTGGCTAAAACGGGTATTGGTTGAAGTGCGCATGCAAAATTTCCTATTCTATGGGTTCCAGGTGCACCAGGGTCGTCTGGTTGCGAATGGGTTTAAAGAGATCGGTGGGCAGGACAAAGGGAATTTTGGCTCCCCCCGGCCAGGCAAGTGTCTGACGGATACCACGATCTCGGATCCGCTTGCCGTTCCCCGTCTCCGTAATTTCGATAACGAAGGCAAGACGTCCTTCCAGAGGTTTTCCCGGGGTCGTGGTGGCGGTGGCGCAGAGCAGGCCGGCATCCCCCCAGCGAATATCACTGATTGTGATGCGCTTTAGGTCATCGCGCGTGAGAAGTGGCGCACGGGGATCAACAATAAACGATGCCTTCCAGTGGTTGTCGCGCTTGATCTCGACCACGCCGCGCACCAGGTGCCGCCGGACTTGACTCTCACCGATCTGCTGGTACTCCCAGGCATTGATCGCCCAGAATATCCCCCCGACGACAGTCACAACTGCGGCCATGCTTCCCAGAAGAACTCCGTGCTTCATGCAACCACCCCATTCCCAAATGCACCAACAGTGACTTGTGTCCCCGGCGCGGCGTGCTCATTTCGCAGATAGCCCAGCGCCACGGGGATCCCCTTCGTTGGCCCGAGCGCCGCCGACGTCACCCAGCCGACATCCTTGCCATCCACCATCAGCCGCGTCCCTGGCTCAACCACTTGCTCCGTGGTCAGTTTCACCAGGCTCCGGTTAGTATGGCCCCGCGCATCAATGCGCGCCACGATCTCCTGCCCGATATAGCAGCCTTTCTTATAGTGAATCGCCCGCCCCGCCTGCCCCGTCTCCGGCGCGAGTGTCTTCTCATCAAAGTCAACACGCCCGCGTGGAATGCCCGCCTCGATCCGGAGCGCCTCGTAGAGTGCTTCGTCGTACATGGGCAGCTCTGGCGGAGAGGGCGCATCGTAGAGTGCCCGCCACTGGCCTGCCTCGTAGATAAAGTAAACGATCTGCGTGGTGAGGCGGATCTTGACCCGTTCCATGACTAAGTGGTGCTCCAGCGAGGCGGCCAGCGGCTCGCCCCAGCCAGGCTCAGTGTCGAGAAGAAGGCCGTCTTCTGAGCAAAGTACATGGCAGTCCGCGAGAATCTGGCCTTTGCTGGTCAGATGAAACGCATAGCAGTTCTGCCCAGGCGTGAGCGAGGCAATATCATTGGTGAGCATGCCCTGCAAAAAGCTCTGGCGGTCGCGGCCCGTCAGGCGTAGGAGATCGCGCTCCAGGGGGACGTAGAAACTTTCGGGGAGGGTCATCGGTCTTCGGCCTCGTGGCGCTGCACGGGCACGCTCGCTTTCTGTAGATCAAGCCGTCGAGCATCCACGTAGCTCGGGGAGTAGCGCCGGTCGCCCCACTCGGTAAGAATCGTCCCCGCGCCGCCTGCGGCATGAATAAAGAGATTCTCTTTGTAGTGTAGCCCAACATGGGTGATCTTGTCGGGCTTGCCAAAAAACACAAGATCGCCCGGTGCGAGCGCCTCTTTTTCGACCGCAACAAAGCGCGGGTCGGAGCGCTGGATATCGGCATCGCGGCGCAAGAGCACTCCCGTCAGCCGGTAGCAGAGCTGCGCGAGCCCGGAGCAGTCCAAGCCAAACGCCGACGATCCCCCCCAGAGATACGGTGTGCCAAGAAACTCCGTCGCCCATCCTTCCGGGGATTTTTGGGGAAGGGGTGCTAGCGCAGCAACCGGCAGCCAGCCGCGTGTGCCGCCCGGCAGTGTCACCGGGCACCAGTCGCCCACGGGTGGCTGCGCCGTGAGCTTACTCAAGACCGAGAGCCGCGCCACCAGTGGCGCATCGGAGCGCGCCTCGGCACGGACATCAGCAAACGGCATGGAGACAGTTGCCTTGGGCACTTTTTCAGAAGCGAGAAACCGCGTCTCCGCCCAGCCACGGTAAGTATCGTCGGCCTGGACACGCACCCACTCGCCATCCTCAGAAGAGCTAAGGACAGCCACGGAGCTTCCCAAGAGCACCTGGGAAACCCGGTCATTCTCCCGCCGCCGTGGCTCCTGCCAGAGATGGCAAACCGGCTGCGTCACGATCCGTTGTTGCTGCACGAGGCTATTTTACCGCTTCCAGCTCTCATCAAAGAAGCCCACTTCGGTCACCGCACCATCGGTGATGCGCACCGTGGCCCAGTCAGGGAGCTTTGGGGTGTGGTGTGCATTGGAGCCAGACATATAATCATGCCATGTAAACCCGGAGTTCACCACCACGTACTTGCTCGCGTTCAGCGGGTTCGGGTAGATAAACACCGGCGCAGTCTCACTTGTCCAGCCCAGAGGCAGTTTGCTGGCCATATTGCCAAGAACACGATTCGATGCTGGGTCGCCCCAGAGAATCAGGTTGGCATTGCGGATCTGCTCTCCAGTGAGCTTGTCATCGTCCACCACCACGACCTCGCCCCGGAAGAAAGTTTTCCAGTCACTCAGCGCCTGCTCCATGGCTTTCTTGGCCCAGGCTCCGTGCTCAGAAGACTTGGCGATCCCCGTAGGCTGGACAAAGACAAAGCGCTCCATAAACGCGTCATCAATCGGCCCCTGCAAGCCGGGCTTCTTGCGCAGAGCCTTGCCACGCGGCTCGCCAGATTTCCAGCTCTTGCCGTCTTTGTAGAACTTCGCCCCGGAGAGGATCTGCCCATCCAGGTTGACCGTTCGAAAGCCCGAGTCCAGCGCCAGCGCACTCACGCCGCTCGTCTTGATCGTGACGCTCTTGCCGTCGCCACTGCGCTCGGCTTCGGCGCGGGCACGCTCCCAGTGCTTTTCCAGCCCGGTGATGTGCAGCCAGTTAGACTTCGCGTAGCGCAGTGTCCAGGTCGTCAGGCGAAGCTTACTCGGGCTCTTCTCCCGTCCACGCACCACAAACTTATCTAGCTCCGCATTGATAAGTGGCTTGCTGTCTTTATGATAGGAGTGCCCCGTATTGGGCCCAATAATGTGGGTCATGGGCAAGCCCTCAGCCTGGAGTGCCGCCGCCATGTCATCGGCAGCGAGCTTCTGACCATCAATCTCCCCGGAGTAGACCACCAGCGGACACTGTGCTAGGTTCACCGCCCAGTCCACAGGATCGTAGAGGCGAAGTAGCTTGCGCTGCCAGCCTGGGATCTGCGCCTCTTTCAAGTTTGAGAAGCGAATCGTGTCCGCAAAACCTGCCCCGGGCGCGGCGGCGCACCAGAAATCGGGGTAGTGGACGGCCAGGTGCCAGGTGGCTCCTCCGCCCATGGAGAAGCCCCGCAGAACAATCCGCTCACTGTCTATTTTGTACTGGCTCTGCACATGAGCAACCGCCTCAAAGACATCCACTTCCCCCGCGATATGATTGGCATTGCAAAAACGCCCGTAGGGGTGGAGCACCAGTGCGCCCGGCGGCGTGAACTCACCCGCGCTCTTTCGCCGCTGCTCTAGAAACGAAAGCTCTGTGAGATTTTCTCCACGCCCGTGCATAAACAGATCGAGCCGGTGCTTCTGGCCATCAAACGCATTCTCAGGAACCAGCAAACCATACGGCTGCACCGAGCTATCGAGCTTACTGATGTAGCCGCGCACCACGAGCCCGGTCTGCTTTGTCCACGGCGCAGCTCCCTTGGCCAGTGCCTCGGCACGGGCCGTGCCCTCGACCAACAGCTCCTTGGCAGTTGCCAGCTCGCGGGCATTGTAGATTGTATTTAGCTCAAGGCTCCACGCAACGGCTTTCCGGTAGATCTCCAGATCCGGCCAGAGCGTGTGCTTTTTCAGCGCGTCGGTCTTGAGCGTCAGCGCGACCAGCCCCTCGGTGAGGGCGGTCTTATCCGCAGGAGTGAGCGCCATTCCCGGCGGCGGGATCACTTTTCCGGTGGGCTGAAGCGGAATTCCATTGCGCATTATCGGCGCTTGAAAGGGAGAGAGTAAGTTCATAGGGCGATTGTACCAGAACCGCCCCAGAACCCACCCGGTCTTCGTTCGTTCCTCACTACGACCACCCTCCCTCAGGGCAGGGAGGGTAGGCATGCAAGCTATCGGTTGGCAAACCACATGACATAGTCGTTGAGGGGCAGGTAGTTGGGGCTCTCGTGATCCGTGGCTTCTAGCTCACAGAGGGCCAGTCTATCGGAGGTGGCTCCGCCGGGGAAGAGGGACTCGTCGCGCTGGGCTTCGAAGAGGAATATGAGGGTGCGGCTCAAACCCCGATGTATTGACCACTCTCATCGGGGTCATGACGAGCTTTTTAATCTTTTTCATGGCTTTCATTTCACCCTCCTCCCCTGCCCACAGGTACCCTCTTGGTGCCAACCCTGGGAGGAGGGTATCTGGTAAAATGCTCTCATGCAATCTGCTGCTGAGTGGAGACGACGTGCGGAGGCGCTTGAGAAGGCGGGGAAGTTCGCTGAGGCGGCGGATGCCTACCGCAAAGAAGCCGCGATCTATAAAAAGAACGGGGATACCGAAGGCGCAAAAGTCGAGGAAGCCAAAGCCGCTCGCCTCTCCAGTAGTGTTCAGCTCTTTGCGCATCTTCCGGGAGTCGCGCCCAAGATACCCTCGCCGCTCGCCAAGTGGGAGCCCCCCTCGGGCTGCTACTTAGGCGGCTTTATTGATCGTGATGAGCGCCTTAGCTCAACATTCAACGACGAGAACTTCCAGAGCCACGAGGATCCAGCCTCGTTTGGGGAGAAGACCGGCAAGAAACACGCCAGTGTCTTTTGCTACGTGAGTTACGGACGGCCCTTTCCGAAAAAATGGGTCGCACGGCTGAAGGCCCAAGGGGTCGCGCCGCATATTGCCTGGGAGCCCAACGAGGGGCTACAAGTCGTTCAGCAGAATACCTACCTTCGCCAGTTTGCCCAGGACTGCGCCGAGGCGGACTGCCCGATCTTTCTGCGCTACGCCTCCGAGATGAACGGCGACTGGACTCGCTACGGTGGCGATGCCAACGCGAACGAGTACATCGTCAAGTGGCAGCTCGTGCGACAGGTCTTTGCCCAGCTCGCACCCAATGTCGCGATGGTCTGGTGCGTGAATGTGATCCCCGAGAAGAATATCACCAAGTTCTACCCCGGCGACGCCTACGTGGACTGGGTGGGAATTAACTTCTACTCCGTGCCGTTCTACGACAACAATGTCACGCGTCCCGGACTGGCAGACAATCCGGCGGACTATCTGAAGTATGTCTACGCGACGTATGCACCCAAGAAGCCTATCGCCATCTGTGAGTTTGGCGCATCACACCTCTCGAAAGCCGATGGCAAAGATCGAAGTGCCTGGGCGAGCAAGAAGATCAACGAACTCTACGCCGCGCTGCCACGCCTCTACCCACGCGTGAAATTGGTAGACATCTTCGACATGGACAACCTCAAGTACGCCACGCCCGGTCGGCAGCTCAACAACTACTCGGTCACCGACTCCAACGAAGTGCTCACGGGCTACAAGCGCGCCATCGCACCGGACTACTTTCTTACTCGGATCGGAGCCACCGCAAAAGTCGCCACCACGGTCCCGATTCCCGCCACTGGCCTCACGGTTCCCTCCGGCGAGCTACGCATCTCGTCCTGGGCACGCTGCTACGCCGACACCTACCGCGTGACCTACAAACTAGATGGCAAAGACGCCGCCTCCGTGATCGAGCCTGGTGGCCGTGAAGCGACCCTCACGCTCACATCCGGCCCTCACAAAATCACCGCTCTAGTCACCGACGACAAAGGCCGGGTGGCAACAAAAACCGAGGTCAGTATTACCGCGAAGTAGCTCCCCAATACAACAGAACGGTGTTACTCTCGATCCGATGGCATCGCGAAGTCGGAGTCGCTCTCGAAATCTAGCTTGAAGGCTTCCAGAGACAGGGAATCATCGCTCTCGATCCCGGCGTAGACGCGCAGGCGATGGAGCTGTTCGGTGTCGTAGTCATCAAGCAATCCGGCGGCCTGGTAGTGGTGCACGGCGTGCTCGTCGAGCTTTAA
>JANNDD010000598.1:0-20146 GCA_031387365.1 Armatimonas sp.
AGCTGTGAGCGGGCACCGAGGCTGCTGACAATCACAAACTTCCCATCGGGCGAGGGCAGGAGCGTGGTAGGAAACGAGCCGACATTGACCTGCTCTCCGAGTGGCGTGATGCGCTTGCCATTAACGAGTGGGACGGGCGCATTTGTAGAGACACTTGTCTGGCGCGCACGGGCGAGCCAGAGCCCTCCTCCGGCTAAGCTCAGTGCTAGTGCAGTCGCGATAGGTTTCTTCATGCCCCTATTGTAGCTGTGTTTTTGACAGAGTGCAGAAGTTGAGGTATCCTTTCCTGAAGGTTTTACGCCGCGCCGTGCTTTGGTGCGGCGTTCTTATTGTCTGCTATGTCTGTGGTCGCCATCGTCCCCGCCGCTGGTCTGGGCACTCGCCTGAGGCCGCTGAGCGATGCTATTCCCAAGGAAATGCTTCCTGTGGGCCGCGCGCTGGCACTGGAGCGCATTATCGCCGAGCTCCAGGCTGCTGGCGTGGGGCGCATTGTCTTTGTCGTCTCTCCTCAAAAAGAAGCGTTTCTGCGCAAACACTTCGGCGAGAGCTTTGGCTACGCGCTCCAGACCGAGATGCGGGGTTTGGGGGATGCGATTCTGCAAGCCCGCGCACTGGCAAGTGGGGCATCACGCCTCCTGGTTGCGCTGGGGGATGCGGTCTTTGAGGAACCGACGCTCGGAGGACTGACGCGCCGGGTGCTGGCCGCGGACTCTCCCATCGCCATCGCCGTGCAGCAAGTCCCTCGTGAGCAGCTCTCGAAATACGGGGTAGTCGCGCCGACACTGGCTCCCCCATTATTGGGGGCGGGGGGGGGCACTTTCTCTATTAAAGACATTGTGGAGAAACCCGCGCCGGAAGATGCACCCAGCGATTTTGCGGTAACGGCACGCTACGTCCTGCCCGATACCCTGTTTGAGACACTTGAAAAAACGCCGCCCGCAAAAAACGGCGAGGTTCAGCTCACCGATGCTCTGCAGCTCCTGCTTCGTGCAGGAGTGCCTGGCAGTGCGGTGCCACTATTGCCAGGAGAAACACGACACGATATCGGAGGCTTTGAGACCTACTTCAAAGCTTTTGTGACTTTCGCTATGAACGATCCCGACTACGGCGCAGCGTTGCGCACTTATCTGAAAGAGACGCTGCAACTATGAAGGGTATTATTATCGCGGGTGGGGCCGGAACCCGCCTTCGCCCTCTGACCTACACTCGCCCCAAGCCGCTCATCCCTGTGGTGAACCGCCCGTTTCTCGAATACCAGGTAGCGCTCCTCAAGCGCCATGGCATTGATGAGATTATCTTCTGCACCAACTACATGTCCGAACAGATCGCGTCACACTTTGGTGATGGCTCGCGTTTTGGGGTGAAGATGCAGTTCGTTAATGAAGAGACGCCTCTAGGAACCGCCGGTGCGATTAAAAATGCACAGACGGTCGCGGGCCGCGACACACTGGTCGTGCTCAATGGCGATATTCTGACCGATTTTGACATCTCTGCAATCATTGACTTCCACCGAAGCAAGAAGGCTCTGGTCACTCTCACTCTCAAAGATGTTCCCTCACCCTCACCCTACGGCGTGATTGTGACCGACGATGAGGGGCGGGTGCAGGAGTTCCGCGAGCCCAGCGAGGCACAGAAAAAAGCTCTGGTTGCCAACCCAAATATTGAGTCCACGGGTGTGGACTATATCAATGCGGGGATCTATATCATGGAGCCCGAGGCACTGGATGCCATTCCCACGGGCCGCCCTGTCTCTATTGAGCGCGAGACCTACCCTAAGTTTTTGGCTGAGGGAAAGCCCATCTATGCGCTTTCCCAGCAGGGGTTCTGGCTGGATATAGGCCGCCCGGAGCAGTACCGGCAAGCGACCCAGGCAATTCTCTCACGCGACATCACGGTGGAGGTTCCTGGCGAGTGGATGGCACTGGGCTACTGGGCAATGGAGAATGTTCAGGTAGACCCCACGGCGCATATTGCCCCCACAGTGCATCTGGGTACGGGGAGCAAGATCGGGCCGGGTGTGTCGCTCTCCGGCAGGACAGTGATCGGGCCGGGCTGCTGCATCAAGGCCAACGCAACCCTCACTGACTGCGTCCTCCAGGAAAGCGTGATTGTTGGACAAGGCGCACAGCTCACCGGAGTGATCTTAGATGATGGCTGCCATATTGAAGCCGAGACCGTTGTGACGGTTCCCTCAGTTTTGGCCGCGGGCACGGTACTTCGTAAGGGGACGCGGATCGAATGACGGTTCCAATGGCGGATCTCCCCGCCCAGTACACCGCACTCAAGTCTGAGCTTGATGCGGCGATCTCACGCGTGATGGCCACGGGAGGATTTATTCTCGGCCCGACAGTGACAGCACTCGAGAATCAGGTCGCGGCACTCTGCGGTGCTAAGCACGGGATCGGAGTGGGTAATGGCACCGATGCACTCCTCCTCTCGCTGATGGCTCTGGGAGTGGGTCCGGGCGATGAGGTGATTACGCCGCCTTTCACATTTGTGGCCACGGTAGAGACAGTTGTTTTACTGGGGGCGACCCCGATCTTTGCTGATATTGACCCCGTGCACTTTACGCTCGACCCCGCCGATGTCGCTAAAAAAATCACGCCCCGGACGAAAGCCATTGTCCCGGTGCATCTGTTTGGGCAGCTCGCCGATATGGAGGGGCTGCGCGGTTTTGGCCTGCCTTTAATTGGCGATGGGGCGCAGGCTATCGGCTCCGCACAGCAGGGAAAAGAAGTAGCGCAGTGGAGCGAGCTGACCACGCTCTCGTTCTACCCCACCAAGAATCTTGGCGCGGCGGGTGATGGGGGGATGATCCTCACCAACGACGATGCCCTGGCGGCCAAGCTCCGGCTGCTACACTTCCACGGCTCCGGCGGCAAGTACGACTACCACTTAGTGGGTGTCTGCTCGCGCTTAGATGCGCTACAAGCGGCGATTCTGAGTGTTAAGCTGCCGCACCTTGCTGTCTGGAACGAAGCACGCCGCACCAATGCCACGTTCTATGATCAGGCGCTCGCAGGCATTGAGGGCCTCGTTCTCCCCAAGACCCGTGCAGGCAATGTCCACACGTTTCACCAGTACACGGTGCGTGTCTTGGCGAACAGGCGAGCGGCACTCAAAGCATTCCTGGCAGAGCGTGGGATCGCCACAGGTATCTTCTACCCGGTCGCGCTACACCTGGCTCCCGCCTACACGCAGCGCTTCGGCGGAGCCTCCGGCGACCATCCGGAGTCCGAGCGGGCTTGCGTGGAAGTGCTCTCGCTTCCGATCTTTCCCGAACTTTCCGCGGCGCAGCGCGTCTATGTGGCGCAGAGCGTCCGTGATTTCTTTGGTCCCTAGATTTTTTGGAGGATCCCCTAATGCCCCTACAGTTCGCCCGCCCGCAACAGCCACCGACCTACGGCTACAAAGTGGTCAATACCTACCCCCACGATACCGATGCCTTCACCGAGGGACTGGAGCTCCACAACGGCCTGCTCTACGAGAGCGCCGGGCTAGAGGGCAAGTCCTGGATCGGGATTCGGACACTGGAGAACCCTAAGTACAAGGCAAAAGCCACTCTTGAGGCACGCTATTTCGGCGAGGGCATCACGATCTTCGGCGACAAGCTCTATCAGCTCACCTGGAAGCACGGCACGGGCTTCATCTACCAGAAAGACACGCTCAAACGAACGGGCACTTTTAAGTACACGGGTGAGGGCTGGGCGCTCACCCACAATACTGAGCACCTCATCATGAGCGACGGCACCGCCACGCTCCGCTTCCTGGACCCGAAAAATCCGGGGACGGTTAAAAAGCGCATTCAGGTCACCAATGCGGGGCAGCCAGTCACGCAGATCAATGAGCTGGAGTGGGTAAAAGGCGAGATCTTCGCCAATATCTGGCAGACGGACTTCATTGTTCGCATTGACCCAACCAGTGGCAAAGTTGTGGGGATTATCAATCTCACCGGCCTGCTTCCCGATCAGCAAGATGTTCTTAACGGAATTGCCTACGATGCCAAGACCGACCGGCTCTTTGTGACCGGCAAGCTCTGGACTAAGATGTTCGAGATCAAGCTCGTGAAGCTTTAACTATCGCCGGAAGGGTTTTAGGGCAAGGGTGAGGCGCTGGTAGAGCTGCGTCACCCAGGGATCGTCGGCGTGGGGCGTGGGCGCAGATGCCACGCGAAGATCACACGGAGCGATCCAGATGCGGCTGTTCTTGAGGCCCACGGCTGCGACCAGCGGAAACAGCTCCTCGATCTTGTCATCCCCGAGCGCCAGGCAGCCAATCGAGACGCGGTTGCCGTGCACATAGATATCGCCGCCCAGCTGCGCCCGGGGCACCGTGGCGTGGGCAATGTCCTCTTTGTTAGGGTAGTCCACCCGAAACGAGAGATGAAAACGGGAGCTGGGGTTGAGCGCGGTGATTTTGTAGAAGCCTTCAGGCACCTGCTGATCTCCCTCACGTCGCTTCACCCCGGGGCCACCGCTGGCCGCCTGCACGGTGTAGTCCGCGAGAAATTGATACGCACTGCCGCCGCCCGCGCCCCAGACTTCGAGTTTTTTTTCGTCTTTGAAAGCCAGCAGGAGTAGCTTTTGGGGAGGGAAGGCCAGTTTTGCTCGCTTGCACGCCGGGACGAACCGGCGGCGCATGATAGGGCCGTAGGTCTCCAGAGCGTCGGCAAGAGTGCGCTGCATCACTTGCGATTATATCGCTACCCAGCCTGGCATAATATACTATGCAGCCTGGCATAATATACTATGCAGCCAGGCGTCGCATCGCTTGCCGGGCGGCATGAGGGGCGGCGTGGGCTGTGTGGCACAAAAACGCCTCGACACTCTGCTCCGCCATGGGCCGTTTAAAGTAGTACCCCTGTCCTAGCTGGCACCCCATCTCCTGCGCAATCGCCATCTGCTCCGCTGTCTCGATCCCCTCAGCCACTACCAGAAGGTCCAGAGCACGCGCCGCAGATGCCATCGCACGAATCAGAGCCTGGTGGCGCTTCGCCCGAACGGGGAGAGAGTCGGTGGCGTTCCAGATAAAAGAGCGATCTATTTTAAGGGCGTGGATGGGCAGATCTCCCAGAGCGGAAAGGGAAGAGTACCCGGTTCCAAAATCATCCAGTGCCAGCGCAACGCCTGCATCGTAGAGCTTCTGAACCTGGAGCAAAACGTACTCCCGATCCTGAGCCAGGATGCTCTCCGTGACTTCCAGCACCAGCTTCTCAGGCGGTAAGCCTGTCTCACGGAGTATCTCCAGGACATCGTCTGCAAACGTCGCGGACTGGAGCTGAGCCACAGAAATATTGAGTGCTATTGCCAGCTCAGGGTTGAAGCGATGCCACTGAATGGCATTCCGGCACACGCGGCGCAGAAGCTGGAACCCCAGAGCAATAATAAGGCCCGTTTCTTCGGCAATCGGAATGAACTGATCCGGCGGGATAGTTCCCAGGGTTGGGTGGTGCCAGCGTGCCAGCGCTTCTAGGCCAATAACGGCTTGTGACTCTAGCAAGACGACGGGCTGATACTCAAGGGTAATCATCTCCCACTCGATTGCGACTCGAAGTGCATTCTCCAGCTCGAAGCGTGTTCGGATGTCCTGCTCCATCGTCTCATCGAAGACACAGGCACAGCCGCGCCCTTGGTTCTTGGCAGCATACATCGCAATGTCGGCGTTGCGCAGGAGAGTCTCTGCCTCGCTGCTCCGTCCCTCTGTAATCCCAATACTGGTCGAGAGATGAAGGGGCTGTCCACTAAGCTCTAGAGGCTCTTTAATCCGTCTGATAATTGCCGCTGCCAGTGCCAGCGCCTCGGCTCTCGTGCTGCCTGGCCGCATCAGAACCGTGAACTCATCGCCGCCTAGGCGCATAACATCGCCCTGTGAGCCAACACTGAGTCTTAGTCGCTTTGCAACCTCAACCAAGACTAAATCCCCCACGGGATGGCCCAAATTATCGTTGATTGTCTTGAAGTTATCAAGGTCTAAGAAGAGGAGTACACGGTGCTGGGAAGTGTCCTTTTGGAGGGTATTCATCAGGTAGGATCGGTTAGGAAGCTGCGTGAGAGGGTCGTGGAAGGCTTCGTGAATGAGATACGTCTCCGTGAGTTTTTGGGCCGTGACATCGGTGAAA
Source organism: Armatimonas sp. (assembly GCA_031387365.1). GTDB lineage: Bacteria > Armatimonadota > Armatimonadia > Armatimonadales > Armatimonadaceae > Armatimonas. The sequence continues at coordinate 6,119 of JANNDD010000598.1, forward strand.
ATCCCCACGAGTCGCCAGCGCCTCGGTTCGATTTGCTCCAGTCGGACATCTTCGTGTAACCAGAGCTGGGAGCCATCGGCAAGGGTGAGGGGGAACTCTCGGCTGCATCGCTCTTTTCCCTCGCGAAAAGCCTCGGCAAAGAGTGCATCACCCTCCGCTCGTGCTGTGGACGAGCGAGCTAGAAGCAGATCCGTGGCAAAGGAGTTCCCCGGATGTCGGGTCACCGAGAGCCAGCGCTCCGCTGTCGCTTCATTCAGCAGGGTAATCTCCCAGGTATTACGGAAAGTCGGGTTTGCTTGCCGTTCGTCCTCCGACGCGAGGCACACATCGGCGTGCCAGATCAAGCAGCGTGCCTGCTTGAGAGCGTAACAGATAAGGTCAAGCGAGGGCGACGGGAGCGGATTTTCCATAGTCTCTCTGGAGATTGTTGGTAGAATCTTCAGATTTGATGAGAGGTGTATACTAGGTTTATGTTGCCTGTGATTGTTTTTTCTGCCACGCAAGAGGTTAAACTCGTCACGGAAGCGCGGATGGCACAGCTTCCGGCTCACCCGCGTCTGCTGGCGACGCAGGCGGAGCTAGAGGCGGCAAGGCGCAAGCCGGAGAATAAGGCATTTTTGGAGAGCTTGCTTGCCCGCGCGGCTGAGCTCGCCAAGAATCCCGTGGTGCTCCCCGAGCGGGGCGGGCAGTGGCCGCACTGGTACGCCTGCAAGAAACACGGATCGCGCCTCCGAACCGAGTCTGCGACGCGTCATGTCTGCCCAGTAGATGGTGAGATCTATACAGGCTGGCCCTACGACGATGTCCCGCTGCTCGCCCAGCACAACGACTGGGCCGCTGCGATTCGTGATCTTGGGCTGGCGTTTCGCCTCAGCGGTGAGCCGCGCTTTGCCAAGAAGGCACGTGAGATCCTGCTCGCCTACGCTGAGAAATACCCCGGCTATGCCTACCACGATAAAGACGGTAAGACGGGCACGGGCGGCGCAAAAGTGGGGCCACAGACGCTCGATGAGGCGGTATGGCTGATTCCTATGGTGCAGGGAGCCGACCTGGTCTGGGACACGCTGAGCGCTCCAGAGCGCGAGACACTCAAAACGAATCTCTTTTATCCTGCCGCCGATGTCATCCGCCAGCACAAGATGGGGGTCCATAATATCCAGTGCTGGAAAAATAGCGCGGTCGGGCTGGTGGCGCTGCTCTTTGGCGATAAAGCGCTGCTTGCTGAGGCCATTGACGACCCCGTGCGCGGCCTCCAGCGCCAGCTCACTGAGGGGATCACCGACGATGGCCTGTGGTACGAGGGGGCGTGGAGCTACCATTTCTATACGATGAGCGCCCTCGCCCCCCTGATGGAGGCGGGCTATCATGCGGGCCTGCCGCTCTACTCAGGGCCGCTGGGCGCACGTTACAAGAAGCTCTACCTTGCCCCCATCGGCATGGCACTTCCCAGCGGACAGCTCCCCGCCTTCAACGACTCCAACGCCGCCACGGCGATGAGCAACCCGCTCTACGAGACCGCGTTTCTGCGCTTCGCCGATCAAAGGCTTGCCCATCCCCTGACCACCAGTCCGCGCAAGACCCTCCCGGCGTTTCTGGCAGGCATCCCGCCACTTCCCACCAATGCCAACCAGGCTTTGGGCACCGAGGACTTCTCGGCTTCGGGCTATGCCTACCTGCGGGCACCAGGCGCGACTTTGATTCTTAAGTACGGCCCACATGGTGGTGGCCACGGCCACCCGGATAAGCTCAACACCGTCTTTTTTGCGGGGGGGAAGATCCTACTCGATGACCCTGGCACGAGTGTCTATGGCATTCCGGCGCACCTGGGCTGGTATAAGACCACACTGGCGCACAATACCTTTATCCAAAATGAGACCAACCAGAAACCCGCCACGGGCAAGCTTCTCGTGCTCAAAACGGGCGACGGCTGGGCCGCCGCCCTCGCCGATGCGGGGCCGGTCTATGAGGGCACACGTCTCCAGCGCGCCGCATTTCTGTTGGGGAGCGACACGGCTGTTTTTATAGATACTGCTGACCAGAAAGCCCCCAGCCTGCTTGAGCTTGCGATCCACCCGAGCTTCGAGCCCAAAGCCTGGCTCGCGCAGCCCGGTACGCCGCAAAGTGTGGCCAGCAAGCCCGGGTACAGCTACTTGCAGGGAAGCAAGCAAGCAACAAGCTTCTCGCCCTACACCGATGCCTCGGGCTTTGCTCTCGCACTGATCCCACTCGCCACCCCAACCCAGTACGTGATCGCCACCGGCATGGGAAAAAGCAGCGAGGACCGCATCCCGATTCTACTAGCCCGCACCGAAGCCCAAAAAGCCCGCTGGGTCTGGGCCATCGCTCCCCAAGGCACAAAAATCACCGCCCGCACCGACGGCGACACGGTACTCATTGAGGTGAGTGCACCAGGTAAGAAAGCCTGGCAGCTCCGTGTGGCGAACGCGGAGCTCTCGGCAAAATGAGCCTACCCCGAGTCAGTCCAGATCTAGCCCAGTAATGCGAGACGTGTGCGGGTAATCTCACTGCTTGGATCGTGTTCGAGTGCCTGGCCAAAATACACACGCGCGCCCGCTCTATCGCCCCGTGCCTCCGCGACGGCACCACGATAGAACGCGTCGTCGTGGTTCGGCCCAAAGAGCGCGACCGCAGCGGCACTCACCCGCAAGCAATCATCGAGCTGATCCAGATGAAAATAGAGATAGCGGAGCCATCCGTAGGCATCTTGCGCCCCCAGTACGAGCGGTGAAAGATTGGCCTCCACGCGTGCGAGCAGGACACGCAGCGCGGCGCGAACCTCCCTCGGACACACTGCCAAGCCCTTTTGAAGATACTCCCCGCAGGATGCAAAGACGAACGAATCGAAACGGGAGAGCTCCACGCAGGCGATCCCGATGCGCAGTAGGCTCGCGGGGTCGGCATCGGATTTCGGCGTGGTCGCGCTCAGCAGCTCCGCAAGCGCAAAAGAGTTCTTAATAACATCGTTTTCCTGAAGATAGTGCCAAGCGGCTCGACTAAGCGCTTCACTTGGCCCGACGTCCGATGTCGCGACAAACGTCGTCAGCGACGAATTTTCGTGGGCACTCCAAGATCGTCCCCCGAGATTATCCACATAGCGGGCGAGCGCGTGAAAGTTCACGGCGTAGGAGAACGAGCCTGTGTGAGGGGTGTAGGGCGTCGCGTAGTGCCCGTGCATCGCAACCTCAGTATGGAAGCCTTTATCGGCGGCGAGCAGGAAAAATCGGCCCTTCGTCAGCGACCAGAGCCGATCGAGCACGGCCAGCGCTCCAATGGGAAAGAGAAAGCTAGCCTCGCTTAGTGTCGTTCGATAGTGCTCTAGCACGGCGTTCCAGCGCGGCTGGGCATAGTAGCGTTGCGTGTCTATATCCCGGTAGGCGTCCGTGAAATGGAGCTGATCGAGGCGCGGTGGTAGATTCGCGTGGCCATAGTCACGCCAGATGATCGGCAGTGCTTCGCGGAGAGTGCCACTCTCCGCTTGGAAAAAATCGTGGCGAATGCTGTCGAAGAAATAGTTCGCGATCACGATCAGTGGGTTTGCCAGTGTCTCTGTGCTCAGCACCGCCCCACTCTTTCGTAGCGTAATCTGTGTGTCGCGCTCCGGCCAGTAGAGTGCGCTATCGAGCACTCCCCGCTCGATCTCGGCGCGGAGCTGTGGGTCCGCCCACCAGTGCTCCAGATTTTTCTCGGTAAAGTCGGTGAGGACATAGCGCAGATCGAGCGCCGCAAGCGCGGAGTCCTCCGCGCGTTTTCGCTCTAAGGCCCGCCAAAAGAGAAGTGCAAACGCGCCCAGCCCCGACGCGAGTTCGACACAGTAGATCGGCTCGTCGCGGCGCAGCTCAGGCAGGCGGTCTCGGAGAAAAGCGAGCGTCAGCTCCGCGTAGGTATCGGCGATAAAGGCATTCGAGGTCGGATAGTAGGGCGTCTGCGCCCAAGCCTCGGGGCCGCTCTCCCCGTAGAACTTCTCGATCAGCGGCCAGATCAGGCATTGTGAGAGCGGCTTGTCCCGATCCAATACATCCATGCGTTGATTATAGCGATAAACTAGAGGTAAATAAGCAACCTTTCCAAAGTTGCAACGTCAGCATCAGAGGAAAATAAAATGCTCTATCAAGTTTTACTTGCGGTGGGCGGCCTGGGTCTGATCGTGCAGGCTCTTCAGGGCTTCTCACAGGGCGATGGTGACAGTGGCGCGGGACATCACGCCGAGCACAGTGATCACTCGCATGCCAGTGACGGAGGGCACTCTTGGCTTCTCTTGCTCTCGCCCTTGCGGCTCTTTGGTTTTTGTTTGGGCGTAGGTGCGGCGGGCATGGCGCTGCAAAGCGCCAAAGCGCTCTCTTTCTCACCAGGGCTGGTGCTTGCACTCGCGCTGCTTGCGGGCTGGGCATTCTATCGCCTGATCGTCAAGCCGCTGATGGTGCTCACGATGCGCTTTGCGAGTAAGCCCGCGGTGACTCTCGTAGGGGCCGTCGGCCAAGATGTCACGGCAGATAGCCGTTTCGATGAGACAGGACGGGGAATCGTCACCCTAGTGGTGGACGGGCATCTGATCCGTCTATTGGCCACGCTTGAGGGCGATCCGCAGCCCATCGAAGCGGGCGAGAAGCTCGTCGTTATTGCGATTGACACGCGGCGTAATACTGCAAAGGTGGCAAAGCTGTGATCTACCCGATGTTATTGGCAGTCGGTGCCCTAGGGACTCTCGTGATGGGGCTCTCTGGCCTGCGCGGCGGACGAAGTGCCCGAGTAAGCCGAGGCCGCGGTCGCGCCCGAGGCCGAGCGCGTGGCAAGAGCCGCAGCAAAGCGAGGGGGCAGACCGATAGCACTTCGCCCCTGGATGTGCTCATAGGGCTGCTCTCTCCTCTGGCACTGTTCTCACTTTGCATGGGGGCGGGGGCGGCGGGCATGATCACCGGGCACTGGTGGTGGGCGGCTCTGGGAGGCATCGCCTTCTGGAAGCTGGTCATTGAGCCACTTCAGGAGCTGCTCTTGCGCTTCGCCTCCGAGCCCGCGACCAACCTGGAAGGTGCCCGCGCCACCGAGGCCACCGTACAGAGCCGCTTCAATGCTGCCGGTCAGGGCATGGTGAGCCTGACCGTTGATGGCCAGCTACGCCGTGTGCTGGCACAGCTTGCCGAGGGCGATCCCAGTGCGATCAAGATCGGTGAAAAAGTAGTCGTTGTCGAAGTGGACACAAAACACAATACCTGTCGTGTCGCTTCGTTATAGTAAACAAAAGAAAGAAAATAGGAAAGTAAAATGCCTCTGTGGCTTATTCCTGCGATAGTTCTCGTTCTAGCGGTGATCCTGGTTCCCGTGATTATTAGCCAGTTTTTGACGACGGTGGAGGCCGGTTCGATCCGCATGGTGACTGGGAGTGGCGGCGGTACAAAGATCTACCGTGGCCCGGGTAAGGCAATCGAGTACCCGATCTTCACGACCGGCACGAGCATTCCCTCAAAGGCGATCAATATTGACCTGGATATCTCAGATCAGACGGCGGATATTGGCAGCGATGGTATTCCCCGCCCGATTAAAGTCCGAGTCTTAGCTAGTGCTATTGTCTCGGTGGGCGACTCCAATGAGATGATCATGACGGCGGCTAATAAGTTCTTCGCAAAAAACATGGAGGAGCAAAACGGGATTCTCTCGGATCTGCTGACCTCGACGGGCCGCCGTGCGATTAACTTACTGAAGCACGACGAGCTTTTCTCCGCCGGGGGCACGGGCACGGCGGGGCCGGAGGAGGACGACCGCCTGGCGATTATTATTAAAGGGGCCTGCTCCCGCGAGCTCCAAGACTTAGGCTTGGTCTTTAACTCGCTAAATATCAAGGAAGTGCAGTCAGAAGTCGCCGAAGCCCGTCGCCGACAGTCCGCTGTGGAGGCCAAGGCCAACGCCGATATTGTTGCCGCTGATCAGGAGCGTCGTGCCCGTGAGGCGCAGCTCCAGGCGGAGCAAGCCGTCAACGACAAGCAGCGTGATCTCGAGCGCCGCAAGGCCGAGAACGCCGCCGGAATCTCGCAAGCCGAGGCTGAGCGCCAGAACGCGCTGGCCATTCAGCGCGAGGCCGAGCTGCGTGCGACGCTGATCGCGCAGGCAAACGCTGATCTTGCCAAGGCCCGGGTAGATGCCGAGGGTGAGGCCATGCGTAAGCGCGTTGCCGCCGAGGCCGATGCTGCCAAGATGAAGATCGGGGCCGAAGCCGATGCGAACCGGGTGACAATCACTGCGGGCGCCGAAGCCACACGTACCAAGATCGCCGCCGAGGCCGAGGCCGAGCGCACGCTGAAGATCGCCGAGGCTAATGCCGAGGGTGAGGCTATGCGCATTCGTGCCGTCGGGCTGGCGCAAGCCGATGCCATCCGCGCTGTCAACGAGGCGATCAAAGAGGGCGGCACGGCCTACCTCAACCTCAAGCAGCTAGAGATGACCCCGCAGATCACCGCCGAGATCGCCAAGGCGCTCGCACAGGCCAAGATGGTCAATATCAGCGGTGGCGGCAGTGGTGGCAACGCCGCGGGCGACACTGCCAGCCAGCTCACCGGAATTGTCCAGAGCCTGCTGGCCACGCGCCTGATCGGCGAGCAGCTTCAGTCCGATAATTCTAAGAGTACGCCCGACGCTTGAGACGGGTATACTAGAGGCCGATGTCTACCCCACACCCCGCCGAGCAGGGGATGCGCTCCACGCTGATTGGGATCGTCGTCAACCTCTTTCTGGCGGTGGGAAAAGCGCTGGCTGGAGTTTTAGGACACTCGTACGCGCTCGTGGCCGATGCGATTGAGTCGGGGTTGGACGTTCTTTCGTCCATCCTCGTCTACTTTGGGCTGAAGGTCTCGACGCTTCCTGCCGATGAGAACCACCCGCAAGGGCATGGGAAAGCGGAGCCACTAGCTGCGGTCGTGGTCTCGCTCTTTCTCTTTCTGGCCGCCTTTGGGATCGCCTACGAGAGTATTGAGCGCATCCGTATTCCCCACCGCCTTCCAGCTCCTTGGACCTTGCTGGTGCTCCTCGCGGTGATCTGCATTAAAGAGGCACTGGTGCGCTACGCCTTGAAAGTGGGTGAGCAGACGGGCAGTAACGCCGTGAAGGCCGATGCTCTCCACCAGCGCACCGACACGATCACCAGTATCGCCGCCTTCGTGGGAATTCTCATCGCGCAGATAGGCAATCGCTTTCACCCGGACTTCCGCTGGGCGAGTGCCGACGACTGGGCGGCGCTGGTGGCCTCGGTTGTGATCTTCCACAACGGGGTCAATATCCTGCGGGGTGCCCTCTTCGAGCTCACCGATGCCCACCCCGATCCCGCTCTGGAGGCCGAGGTGCGCCGCGTCGCGTTGACAGTTGTCGGAGTCGAGAACCTGCACAAGTGCTTCATCCGTAAGATGGGCTTTGATTACTATGTGGAGCTGGACGTGCGGGTGGATGGTGAGATGTCGGTCTACCGTGGCCATGAGATTGCCCACGAAGTACAGGACACTGTCCGCGCCCAGATCGCCGATAAGCGCTTCGCCCGCGTTTTAGTGCACATCGAGCCCGCACTCCCGAAATAAATTGATCCCACCCTGTCACGATACTGTCACGCGTATTAAGATATAGTGTGCACCATAAGGAGTTTCAATCATGAAGCGATTTTTGGGATACTCAGCAGGGTTGCCGGGTGGGCTGGTGGTGCTTGTGGCACTGAACTGGATCTGTGAGGGGCGAGGGCCGCTCCTGGGGCGTCCTGCCTCCGCTGCACTGGTGCGCTCCGCAGCTTGCCGCGATCCACTGATCAATCAGGTCTACAACGACGATATTCGTCGTGCCCCGAACGGGCTGGGCGATATTGGTGAGTGTAACGCACTCAACTATGGGGGCGGACAGTGGAGCACCTACGAGGACCTACGCAAGAAAGTCCGGCTGTATGCAGCAACAGTTCCCCCAAGCTCCTGCCGTGACCAGGTACTCACGGAGGCGCTGATCGAGCTTGCCTCGCCCCCGAGTCGGCCTGGCACGGTCAGTGCGACTCTCAATCGCATTCGTCCACGAGGCACCGCTGAGCTGGGTGAGTGCAATATGTATCTGTACGGCGGCGGCTCCTGGGCGGGCAAAGACGATCTGAAAGACAAGATTCGCAAGGCCAAGAGCGCTCTGAGCCGCTACGGCTATGTTGTCTCTCCCGTCGGTAAGCTGCTGGACTCAAGCCTACGTCAGATCGGCCCAGTTCAGGTGGGCCCTGCGACGGCGATTCCCATTCTGGTGCAGGAGAATGGCATTGACACGGTCAAGGTCATTGCCGCCGATGGTCAGCGTCTCAACAGCACCTATATCGCTGCCGCGACCCCGCAGCAGCGTGCACAGTTCACGATTCGCTCGCTTGATAACGGCAGCTATCTCGCTGTCCCGCTAGGGCGCTAGAAAGAAGGCACTGATGTCTAAGAACCTTAGTACTGCCGTGCGCAGGGTAGATCGCCGCCGCTTTCTGATGCTCTCTGGTGCGGGGCTTTTGGGGCTGGCGGGCTGCAGCGGTGGCGGCGGGGGGGGGGCTGATCCTCCCCTTCCTGCGATTTTGCAGCCCAATGCTGTCTTGCTTCCCAACGACAGCTCCGTTCGTGTGACGGGTCGCACGGAAAACAGCATCACTCTGGCCGGAAGTGTCCCCACGCTCACGGCAGGTCAAGTGCTTCTCGGGACAATGGGCGAGGGCTTCATGCTGCGCGTCGTCTCGACGGCTCCCGACGGCGCGGGCGGTGTGGTTGTCCAAACGGAGCAAGCGTATCTTGAGGATGTCTTCCAGCAAGCGGATCTGCGTCTGCCTGCGGAGTACGACCCGGCGGGTTTCGTGGACACCACGCCCGACGATCCTGATGTTCAGTTCGTGCCACCGGGCCGCAGCCGTGCCGATGATACGTCCCGTGAGTTTAAAATCGTTCTTCATAAGGCAGTGCTCGCTGGTACGAAAGACAATGGGGTTGTCTGTGAGGGTTCGGTCACTTTTAAGTTCAAGACGGACTCCCAGATTCTCATTAAGGGTGGGGTACTCCAGTCCTATAGATACATTCCAACAACGGAGATTAAGTCGGGCTTTAAGGTCGTGATTTCCCAGAAGCTGGCCATCTCGAATGGGCGTCTAAAGCTGAAGACTCTTGTGGGCCCCACCCTGTATCTCATCGCGATTGTGGGTGGGGTTCCTGTCCCCATTCCCTACGTGCCTATTCTGGAAATTTATTTCAATCGTGAGGGTAAGTTCGAGGTCGGCTTTGAGCTGCCGCAGTCGCTGATCACTTTCCAGGCGGGCTTTGTGTACTCCCCGACAATGGGAGCGGTTCCGGTGAGCAGTCGAAAGGTCTCGATGAACCCGCTGAACTTCAACCAGATCACCGCTTTCAAGTGTGCCGTCGGGCCAGGAGCCGATCTCTCACTACGTCTTTTGGGTCTCGCGGGCCCGTACCTAAAAGCCGATGGCTACGCGGATATGGAGCTAAAGGCTCAGAGCAGTCCCTCGGGAATTAATCTCAAGGTGGGACTGGGGATCAAGGCATCGGTGGGCGCGTCGCTTGTGGTGAAGGATAAGACTTTCATCACGCGTGAGTTTCCTGATCTCATCGAAGTACGGGACAATGCCTACGATAAGTTTTACCCCAGTGCACCTGGTGGGTCGGGGCCTCCGGGGTGCGGCCCGGGACGGCTGTATGGGGATGTGTGCGGCGAGGGGAAGCTCTGGAACTGCGAAACGGGTGGATGCGAGCAGCCACTAGTTTATTAGTCTCCTAGCCACGCCCCCTGTGTCTTTAGGCGCTGACGTAGCTCGATAATATCCACGCTGCGGATAGCGCCCTCTAAATCCAGAGCCAGGGTTGCCGCGAGGCCCGCCGCCTCGCCCATCGCGAAACAGAACGGCATGACGCGCGTGGCACCCTGGACGGCGCGCTCGGCGGAGAGGCAGCGGCCCGCAACCAGAAGATTTTCTATGCCTTTGGGAATGAGGCACCGATACGGAATCCCATGGCTCTGGCCCGCGGGAAGCGAGTGGGAGCGCTTTTCGCCGTCTGTCACACTTTTGGCAAGTGCAGCCACTTCCGTCGTCACGGCATGCAGGTCAATGAAATACGCACAACGAGCGATATCATCGGGGAAGGTGCGGCAGGCAAGATAGTCTTCCAGCGTGAGGGTGTACTCTCCTACAATGCGCCTCGACTCACGCACCCCGATATGCGGGCCGCTGGAGATGAGCTCGATACTTTCCTGGCCCGGAACATAGCGCTGCAAAAATGCCATGAGCTTTGCGATCACTTTGCGCCCCTCACGCTCGGCCAAGCTCACCGAGAGTGGATCCGTTGCATCGTAACCGTAGACATGCCCCAGATTGCACCCGGCGACACTCTCGCTCTTAAAGCTCATTCCCACCAGTGAGCTATCGGGTAGGTTCCATGCACCATCGGCCTTTGCACGCTCCACAAGCTTTGCCAGATAACCATCACCGGTTGCGTAGACATACTCCAGGTATTTTGTGCGCGAGCCGCCCGCCACGGTGAAGCAAAGCGTCATCCCCTGTGTTTTGCCGCTCTCATCGCCAAGCGCAAAAGCGCATCCCGCACGCGCCGCTAAGTCACCGTCGCCCGTCGCATCAATAAAGACACTGGCTTTTGCGACAGAGAGTCCTGCTTTGTTGGCAAGAACGAGGGAGTGCAGCCCCCTAACCCCCGCCGGGCGGGGGGACAAATTGGACTCCCCAACAAACGTGTGAAAGAGCACGGTGACGCCTGCCGTTTCGCAGAGTTCGTCGTAGAGGCGCTTGAGCAGCTCCACATCAATGGGCACCCAGTCCATACGGCCACTATCTTGTGGCTTATGGTAGGAGTCGGGATCGGGGAGAGGGTGCCCTAGGCGGCGCTGGTGCTCGGTCATCACCTCCCAGCCGATGCCACGCACAATCGCCTTCGTTCGATCTGAGAACGGCGCAAACGCGGGCACTTGCATCGCTGTGGCCGAGCCGCCTAAAAAACCCATGCGCTCAATGAGCAAGACTCTTGCGCCGTTACGCGCCGCGGAGAGTGCAGCGGCGATTCCCGTGGGGCCGCCGCCGACTACACAAACATCGGTTTCAAAAGTAATGGGTAAAGAATCGAAAAACTCTGACATTTAGCTTACAATATAGCCCATGATGAGCGAGAGTGAGCTTTTGAGGAGCGTGGGGGCGACGATATTTGCGCGCGGGGAGAGCTACTACAAGAGTGGCTCCGTTCGAAATGTCACGCGCCAGGGGCAGACGCTCACCGCGCAGGTGAAGGGGACGCAGCGCAGGCCCTACGCGGTGACGATCACCTTTACCGCCCAGGACGAGGTGGACGGTGCGCAGTGTAGCTGTCCCTATGCCGAGGAGTGGAGCGGCTGGTGCAAGCACATTGTCGCCGCTCTCCTTGTGGCGCTGCGGGAGAAAAAACAAGTGAGTACAGGCAAAATAGTCCCTTCAGTCAATGTCACGGCGGTTTTAAGCGACGTGGAAGCTGTCTTTGAGGCGCTGGAAGCAGACCCCTACGGTGAAGACACCAGTGTGCTGGATGAGGCGCTGACCGAGTACACGCAGAAGGCTCAGGAGTACTTTGCACAACAGAACAGTGAGGGAGCTCTGGCACTGCTGGAGACATTTCTCATTGCCTTTGTGGCAGGCCTCGATGAGTTTGAGTACGACTATGACGAAGCCTGCGATTTTGAGCCCCTGAGCTTGGCGCTCGGGGCGGCACTCTTACGAGCAAACCTGAGCGAGTCACAGAAACAGAACTGGTTAAAGGCGGTCGAGAGCTGGCATGAGGAGACAGTGGCGTTTTTGGTGCCTCTGGATATCCTACGCAATGCGCCAAACCAGATTGATACGCTCAAGCGCGAGGAGCGGGAGACCACCAAGGTGCGCTGTGGGTGGCTGGCGGAGCAGAAAAAGTGGGATGAGGTGCTGATTCTTGCGACGCTCACTAACTGGAAGGCGCAACAGGCGTACTCTTTGATTGCACTGGGGCGGCGCAGTGAGGCGGAGCCGCTGATCCAGAAAAGCGCTCCTGAGATCCATGCCGACGAGGCATTGTCCCTGGTGGAAGCGCTCCAAAAAACAGATTCGGTCGCCGCCTTGCGTATCGGGCGGCTGCTCCTGCCCTACCGGCTGGTTCCTGATGAGTCGGGGCTTTGCGACTATGAGTACGAGGGCGGCGACCTTCAGGTACAGCAGCTTGCTCGGCTAGTACAGGCACTTTCCACTGCGCAGGGTGTCCCCGAGGGCATCACCGAGGCGCTGCACGCACTGCTGCTGGCCGGGCCAACTCTGCCGCTCTGGAAGGAGTACGCCGCGCTGGCCGCGCCGGATGCCCAGAACCGGCTCCTGCAGCGGCTGGCAAAGGCGCGGCAGATGACACAGGGAGTCATTGAGATTCTGCTGGCGGGTCAGAGCTGGAGTGCTGCCTGGAGCGCCGCCCAGCGCTGCTACGCGCCCGGGCTCAAGGGGCAGGTCGCCAATTCGGTGGTGGCCTATATTCCTAGCGAAGTGCGCGACTACGCCCGCAAGCTCGCCGATCCCATCATGAACAATAACAAGGCCAGCGAGTACGAGATTGCCGCATTCTGGCTGGCACGGGAGCGCGATGCCGATATCTCCCTCGGACAGGGAAAGCGCTGGAACGAGCGGCTTGCGCTACTACGTCAGCAAAACGCTCGTAAGTACAAGCTCATGCCGCTGCTCAACGCCCTGGCTAGTGCCCCCGAGGACGAGACACCGCCCCCCCCGCCTGCTCCTCCTACGGAGCGTAAGCGCCTGATTTTTAAGGTGAACTAGGGAAGAGCCTTTTTCACGAATGTCTCTCCCGCCCACAGAACGTGGGCGTCAATAAGCCTCGTGCCTCGGCTAAGAAAATAGTGAGGATTTTCAGGCCACTGGCTGGGGCAGGAGCAAGCTAACAAGCTCGGGGTACTTTCGCTCCGCATACTGCCACGCACGAGAGCCGTCTTTGTTGACCAGAGCGCAGTCGGCCCCGGCGTCTAGGAGAAGCTTAATAGCATGCCGATCTCCACGGCTCGCCACCCACATCAGTGCCGTCATCCCGAAGTTATCGGTGGCATTCGGATCGGCTTCGTGGCTCAGAAGTAGCTCCAGAACGGGCAGTCTCTCGGGAGAAGGCATTGGGTTCATCTCCACCAAACAGTGCAGTGGCGTCGCGCCGTTTTTATTCCGCGCCCCCACTTCCATGCCCAACCCCAAGAGCCGCCGCGTCGCCGCCAGATCGGGAGGGAGCATCGCCAGGTGCAAGAGAGTCACCTCACGCTCTGAGGGAAATGTGGTGTGTAAAAGCTCCGCGTTGTACTCCAGCAGAAGAAATACCAGATCCCAGCGCCCGTGCCGTAGTGCGGCAAAAATGTCTCCACTATCGGGCTTGACACTTGATCTCAGTAGGAGGAGGACGCAATCGTCTGCGTTGTGCCCTACAGCATAGCCTAGTGCTTGTGGGAGTGAGTTTTGTGCCCCTGCTTGGATGAGTTTCTCCAAAATATCCAGGCGGCGTTGTGCGCAGGCCATCACTGTGAGCGGTTGCAGCTCGAAATACTCTCCCGTTTTATAGGATCGGTCTGGCGTGCCGTGCCGAATCGCCTGTGCAACCAATTTATCCAGATCGAGATCGTAGCCCGGCGGCATTACCATAGAGCCACTTTAACAAACTGCCCAACGCCCCGCAAGCCCCAGGCCCATTTATGGGTCTTGTCGCAACAGCAGGCCGCTTTAGCCGCCCGAAAACAAAACGCCCGTTACACCAAACGCGCCCGCAGGTATCCGAGCAGATCGGCGATAGCGATGCGCTCCTGCGCCATAGTGTCGCGGTCACGCACGGTGACAGTTTCCATTAAATCTGTCGAGCCGTCGCGGCTCTGGCCGAGCGTGTCGTAGTCCACCGTGATACAGAACGGAGTTCCCGCTTCGTCCTGACGGCGGTAGAGCTTGCCAATCGCCGCCGTATCGTCGTAGACCACGCGCATCCCGAGCTC
>JANNDD010000599.1:0-1161 GCA_031387365.1 Armatimonas sp.
ATCGGCCTGACCGTCCTTGCGGGCGTAGGTTTCAACGCTGACCAGAAATGGACTTGGCAATGGAGAACGCGCGATGCGCTCTGTAGAACCTGCTCGATGGTGACGGCTTGCTCAACCGCTTCCCAACGGGCAGTGCGGCGAGCAATCTCGACCCTTTGAGCTATAAGGAGTTTCTTCCAGCCCAGAACGTGCTTGCAGGAGTAGCGCCCGCCGTGCTTCTCGAAGAAGGGACAGGTACAGCTCTTTTCGGCGCGATCCAGGGTGTAGGTAGCTCCGTGCTCGGAGCGAATCAGGTGCAGGTTGCCATCAAGGGAGCGGATACGATATCCGTCCTCGAAGAGGCGTTGCGCCCGGTCGTTGACGTTGGCAAGTGTCCTCGCCTCGTCTAGATTCATGGTGTTGAGTCCTTTCAATTGAAAAAGAACCGAGCCATGAACTTCCCGTCTCCGAGCAGCATGGCCCGGTGAAGTGGAGGTTTTAGTGTGTGATCTGAGGCATGTTGAAACGGGTATTACCTCGGTATTGGTTGACGCTTAAGGAGATCCAGGATGTCCTGGAGTAGCTCAGGATTTGGAGCGCAGGGTGAGGCGATTCCTCGCACACCTCGACACTCTTCCACGACCCGCCGCAGCATCAAGGAGGTTTCCTCAATGCTCAGGGGAAGGGGCACGAGCTCGCCACCCTCAGGCTGTCCGATGTAGTCGTCCAGCTCAGGAACGGGAACTTCGATACGCCAACTCCGATGTGCCTGGATCACCTGATCCTCGACAAGCATGTGCACGACGCCGAAGTGCCACTTCTCCTCGATCTCTGCTGCTAGCCCCCGGAGGCGCTGGCAGACAGCGGCGAGCCGCTTGTCTATCGTGGGGGAAACGGTGCTCACACCAGAAGCCCTCCTTTCGGAGAAAGAATCCGTGAGCGCAGCGCCTGATCTGCTCGGCTCTCGCTGGTGGTGTCGATAAGGACACTTGCCAGCGTTTCCAGCTCGTAGCGCCCTTCGACCGATAACCGCTGAGCGGCACTGGTGACGGCGTTTACCAGACCGTAGAGCGTGTCCTGATGCGTTTCTCCATACAGCCCAAACTTGATGTACTCGGCGGTCTGCTTGGAGAGTTTCCAGGCATCGGCCAGCACTTCAATCGCTTTTGCTGGGTCAGGTAC
>JANNDD010000631.1:0-8816 GCA_031387365.1 Armatimonas sp.
CCACATCTCGACACGGGTTCGAAAGACCCCAAAGCGCCCAACATACCCGATCCAGCCGCCCAGCCCAAGTGCCACCAGCCCCAGCCAGACAAAGGCGCTACGGCTTGTGACGATATAGAGCAGCGCCACAAACGTCCCGAAGAGCACCAGCACCGGCCCTAGATCCTTCAGCAAGGCAAACAGTGCGAGTGGCAGAGCGTACATCGCAAGCAAGGGATAGAGATCGGCACGCCGCGCTTGCGCGGAGTTGTCAGCCAGCGCCCTGCCTCGGTCGGCCAGATAGCTCGCTAGAAAGAAAGCGAGCAGGACTTTGATCAGTTCGACGGGCTGAAAGCCAAAAAGATTGAGCTTCACGCCGCCCTGCCCCCCGCCAAAAACGCCCAGCAAGACGATCAGTAGCACCGACGTGAGCGCATAGACATAGCCATAGCGGTGTAGCGGCAGGCTCCAGAAGCGCTTGACCGTGAGTAGAAACACAGCCAGCCCCCCCAGCCAGACGCCCTGCACTTGGGCAAAGAACGCGAGTCGGTCGCGGATCGGATCCTTCAGGCCAAAGAGTAAGAGAACCCCAAGCACGGAGAGCAAGGCGGCACAGGGTAGTAGATACGGATCGGCGCTGGGCCAGACCCGGCGCAGGTGAAAGTGCAGCCCGACAAACATCACCAGAAGCCCAAGCGCGGAGAACCAGAGCGACGCACTCGCCGTTCCCCAGGTTCGGATAGCGAGCTCCGGCTCAAAAGCTCGCAGCTGCGCCGGCGTGAGAACTTTGCGCCGCGCCAGAGCATCCACATCCGAGTAATCGCCGTTTTCGGTGCGATCCGCGATTATTTTCTGTGCAAGCGCCGCATCGCCGCCCAGTGCCTTCGCCAGCTCCGGAGCCGTCGCTGCATTGAGTAACACAGGAGCGGTCGCGGGCATTTTCGCAACCGAGACTAAGAGCGTCCCGAGGAGCAGAACCAGCGCCGTGCAAAAAAGCAAGAGCGCCTCGGTTAACCGAAGACGACGCGGCTTCATGAGTGATTCCCAATTCCGACCATCTCCCCCGGCCTCGTCCCTCGGCCACCCCCTCTTCCCCTATGGCTCCTTCGTCGCGGGAAGAGGAGCAGCATAGCAAGGAGATGCCAGCCTCTCTTCCCGGTGAGAAACGAACCATAAGGGGAAGAGAGGTGGGTGAGCCGTGCGAACCCGGAGAGATGGTTCATGGGGGCGAGATAGAGACTCAAACCAGCCCCTCAAGGCGGTCAACATACCCCGCCATCGTGGCGAAAGCGGCCTCGACGGGATCAGGGGAAGACAGATCCACACCTGCATTTTTCAGTGCATCTAGTGGGTAGAGCGAGCCGCCCGCTTGTAAGAACCCAAGATAGGCTTCGGCGGCAGGCTGGCCTTCGCGTAGCACGCGCTCGGCAAGGGCATGGGCACCGGAGATTCCTGTGGCGTACTGGTAGACATAGAAATTTGAGTAGAGATGCGTGGAGAACTGCATCCAGGTGCTCCCCACACGCTGCCGGTCCTCGCCTTCCAGCGCAACATCCGGGCCAAATGCCTCGGCGAAGAGCTCAGCCATACGCTCCGTGAGTGACTTGGCCGTCAGTGCCTGGCCGCTCCAGACTCGCTCGTGAATTTCTCGCTCAAAGCGCGCCAGGGTGGGCATGACCAGAAAGTACCGGTGAAAATTACTCATCGCCTCTTCAATCACACCAATCAGAAGTTCTTTGTTATCCGCAAATTTCTCCAAAAGATAGGCCCGGGTAAGTGCCTGATTGAAGTTGCTCGCAACCTCTGCAACAAAGAGCCCATAGCCCGCGTAGTGCATCGGCTGCGACTTGCGGCTGTAGTAGCTGTGCATCGAGTGCCCCAGCTCATGTGCAAGTGTGGAGAGTGAGAAGACATCATTGTTGTAGCTCATCATGATGTAGGGATGTGTCCCGACGGTTCCGGATGAGAACGCTCCCATGCGCTTGCCTCTGTTCACAGCCCAGTCCACCCAGCGCTCCTGAGTTGCGCCTCTTACCATAGCCGCAACATAGTCCTCGCCCAGTGGGGCCATCCCCTCGGCGATCCACTGGACGGACTGTGCATAGGGCACTTCGGCCTTGCTTTGGGTCAGGGGCGCTTTGATGTCCCAAGGGGCGAGTTTTTCCAGACCCAGCACGCGCTTGCGCAGGCCCCAGTAGCGGTGCCATGTCGGAAGGTGTTTCTGGAAGGTGGCGATCAGGTTATCAAAAACACTCACGGGAATAAAATTCGGGGTAAGCGACGCATGCAGCGCGGACTCGTAGCCCCGGACGCGTGCGGTGAAAACATTTTGCTTGACTCCCGTGGCGAGGCACTGCGCCAGGCTATTCTTATGCGCCAGATGCGCATCCGCGTAGCCCTTCCACGCGGACTCCCGCACGGCTCGGTCCGCATCGGTCAGTAGGCTTCCAATGGTGCTCTGCCCGATCTCATGGCCGCCTTCGGTAGGCACAAAGGTAAGGTCCGCATCACAGAGAATCCCATGAACACGCGCTGCACTCCGAAATGCATCGCCTGCCAGGGTAAGAACTTGCTCGACCTCGCCGGAGCGAATATAGGGTGCCCGGCGGCTCAGGCGCTCAAAGTAGTGTGCATAGGCAGCAAGCCTTGGGTTGGCCTCGGTTTCGCGCGCCCACTGGGTCAGTGTCGTCACTCCAAGGGAAAGTAGCTCCGGCTCGGCAAAGGCAATTGCAGCTCCAAAGCGTGTCCCAAGCCCCATTGCCCGATCGGTGCGTGCTGCGGCATCGGTGTTGGACGTATCCGTTGCGAATCCGAGGTGGGCATAGACCCCGATATGGCTGACCTGCACTTGGAGTTTTTCAGCGGCAGAAAAATAATCTGCGAGAGTTTCCGGGTCGCTCAGCCCTCCGACAAACGCCGCAAGGGAGGGAATCGCGGCATCGGCGGCGGCCAGTGCGGCTTCCCAGCTCTCGGGTGTCGCGAAGATGCTCTCTAAATCCCAGGTACTCTCACGCGCAACTTCGGCGCGGGTAGGTAGTGAATGGCTCATGGCCAAGTGTACCTGAGAATTTAGATCTCGTAGCGATCGTAGTCCTTACAGGCAAAGAGTTCTAGGGTCTCCCCGGTTTTCAGCAGCGCCTGACCTTCGGTAACGAGGGCGCTAACACGATCATCGGCAGAGTGTGGGTCGTGGTGGGTGAAACCGATACGCTCAATCCCTGTGGCGCGAGCAAGGCGCACCGCGTACTCAGGGGTTCCATGGCCAAAACCGGCCTTCCCGCCACGTTCATACTCTTCCTGAGAGTACTGGACATCTTGAATCAAGAGGCTTGCTCCTGTCAGAAACTCGATCAGGCTTGTAGGAAGTCCAGCACGCACTTCCTCATCAGTGAGCAAGACAAAGACACTGCCCGTGGATCTCTCTTCAAATCGGAACGTGATGGTACGCTCGGGATGCTCCGTCCAGTGCATCAAAATGACCAAACACTCATCGAGCGGGTAGGCCTGTCCGTGGCCAAATGGAATCTGCTTCTTTTCAGTCTGCAAATGGAGGAAGCGCTCCTTCTCCAGGATATGCTGCCCCCCGATGGGATGGATCAGAATCACCCGAGTAGGAGGAATCTCAATAGAGTGAAAGCAGATGTGCTGTGCGATTGCGCCAAACGAGACCGGGTGAAATGGTGGCTCCATAATCCGCTCGTAGACCTGCTTGGGGCCAAAGCTGCGATCTTTCGTCCCGTAGATATGCATCCCTAGCTGCTGCATAAAGATCGGGGGGGCAATCAGAACTCCCTGAGTGTGATCGTGGTGGTAGTGCGTGTGGAACAAATGCAGCTCTGTCATCTTTAGGCGTAGCGCTTCCGTGGCAAAAGGAAGAAACCCCGTGCCCCCATCCACTACCACGTGGACACCCGGCGGCAGACACGTGGAACGCACCTCATAGCAGGTCGTATTCCCTCCCGTCTGAACCATTCCGGGGTTTGCCACAGGAAGCGACCCGCGTGTCCCCCAGGCAATTACTTCCATCGCACCCGTCCTCCCCCTACTCTATTTAGGAGCTGTCTTTCATTGACCATCTTCATTTATTACTTGCGAAACCTATTGGGGGCTATTGTACAACATTACATGGCGTACAATAGAGAAGTATGGATAACAACACAACAACCGTTTTGGAACGCCTTCACCGTCTTGCCCACTGGCTGGGCTCCCCCACACATGACTTCTCGATACTGGCGGAAGGAAATGTCTCCGCTGCCGTCAGCGACAGAAAGACCTTCTGGCTGAAAGCATCGGGCTGCATGATGGGCACAATGCGGCAGGATCAGTTCGTCTTGATGGACACGGCTCGCTCTCTGGCGATTCTCGACCAGGCGACACTGACCGACAACGAGATCAAAGACCTCCTGCGTGGCGCACGTGTCAATCCAGACGACCCTCTGCACCCGAGTGTGGAGGCGGCTCTCCATGCAGTCTGCCTCACGGATGGCGGAGCAA
Organism: Armatimonas sp.; assembly: GCA_031387365.1. Classification (GTDB taxonomy): domain Bacteria; phylum Armatimonadota; class Armatimonadia; order Armatimonadales; family Armatimonadaceae; genus Armatimonas. Next base: position 4,474 of record JANNDD010000631.1, read on the forward strand.
ATGTGGTCGGGCACACCCACCCAACGCCGTGGCTCTCGATTCTTTGCTCTGAAAAAGCGGAGGAAGCAATCGCGGGGCGTATCTTCCCCGATGAAGTCGTGGTGTGTGGCCCTGCGGTGTGTTTCGTGCCCTATGTTGACCCCGGCCCTCCACTCGCCAAAGCCTGCCGCGAGGCAATCGCAGCCTATAAAGCAGAGTGGGGCGCACCTCCCAAAGTGCTCCTACTCCGCAATCACGGTCTCTTCGCCCTCGGGAAAGACGCCGATGAGGTGGAGCGGATCACCGCGATGTCTGTGAAAGTTGCCCGCGCCCTGATCGGCGTGTACGCTCTGGGGGGGCCACGCTTCCTAACCCCAGAAAATGTCGCGCGTATTCACACGCGGCCCGATGAGCACTTCCGCCAGAAGATGCTGGAAAATAAATAGTACCTCTCCACGGATACCCAGCTCCCCACGAATGGGGGCTGGAAGGAAGAATACCCAAGGTTAATTATGCGCTTAGTAAAACTAACAGAAGCAGAAGACATCGCGAATGCATTTGAAAAAATGTCCTCGACAATCATCCAACAAGGCGTCGCACGTGACATCACGATCGGCTACCAAGGAGGCAATGAAACCGTCACCGCCTACTGGCACCCTCAGCTTAATTTCTGGAGTCGGCTCGATAGTGCAGTAAATCCAGACAAGATTTTCTGTACTTTCGGAACCGGGGAAGCTCTGGTCGGGCAGACCCACGCGATCACCATTGAGACAAATCTCTTCAAGGAGGGAGGCTCCTGGGCAATTGGTGGAGCGTTTGCTAAAGACTTAGTCACGGGAAAAGTACATCTTGTTCATACGGGGAAAATCTCGGGAAGTAAAGGAATCAACATGAATAACTTCCTTGATCGGATTCCTAATGGAAAACGCTGGACCATTCATCGCATAAAAAAAGAAATCATCAAGATTGGCTCAATTGAGGATGATGATTTCGTACCCTGCCTCCATGATTTTATTCTGGATGTCGAAAAATTCAAAAAAGAGATGACAGGAAAATGACGCTCTCACTTTTTAGTGGGTGGGTAGATGCCCATAAAGATCAGATAATTGCGGAGACGCAAGCCGTGCTGCGGATTCCCAGTGTCAACGAACCCGAGAGTGTCGGGCCGGGTGCCCCGTTTGGAAAACCCTGTGCCGATGCCCTGGAGCATACCCTGGCACTGTGTGCGTCGCTGGGAATGCGGACGGAGAACTTCGGGGGCTTTGCGGGCCATGCGGAGTTCGGGCCAGAAGACGCCCCAGAGATTGTCGCCATGCTCGGGCACCTAGATGTGGTACCGCTGGGCTCTGGCTGGACGCGTGAGCCCTGGGGTGCAGAAATTGACGGTGACTGGCTCTATGCACGGGGCGCTTCAGACGACAAAGGCCCGACATTTGCGGCGCTTTTTGGGGCCAAGGCGGTTTTAGATTCTGGCTTGCCGCTCACCCGTAAGGTCCGGCTGATTTTCGGCTGTGATGAAGAATCGGGCTGGGAGTGTATGCGCCACTACTTCGATGTGGCCAAGCAGGCCAAGCCCGATCTCGCCTTTACTCCCGATGCGGGTTTCCCGCTCTACTATGCCGAGAAGGGCAGCTTCACCCTCACAGCAACCCGGCCCATTGGAGACTCCCTGGTGGCAGTCTTTAACTCTGGCCTGCGCCCCAATATGGTGCCCGACGAAGCTGAAGTGGTACTGATCGGCTCTGCGGATCGGCTGGGCTATATTGCCAAGACCCTCAAGCGCAAGCGAACGTTCAAAGTAACCGACGAAGGCGATAAGGCACTGCGGATCTGGGCAAAGGGCAAGGCGAGCCATGGGGCATCGCCGCAGAAGGGTATCAATGCTGCCAAGAAGCTCGCCGAAGCACTGTTCGATCTCTTTCCTGAGTCGTGGCTCTCCGAGCTTGTGGCGCGCTGCGCCACCGACGGCTCCGGCATCGGAATCGCGGGCAAAGACGAGATCACAGGGCCGCTGACCTGCAATGTCGGGATTGTGAGCGTGCTCGATGGGACACTCTCGATGACCTTTAATGTGCGCTACCCTGCCACCTGGGACGACTCAGTAGTGGCACGCGCCCAGGCGTCGCTCACCGACACCGGCTGGACAATCGCGGAGGTACACCACACGCCGCCACTCTATGTCCCTCAGGATGCGGAGCCGGTCAAGACCCTCCTCAAGGTCTACCGTGGGCATACCGGAGACATGACAAAGCCCCACACCATGGGGGGCCGCACCTACGCCACCACAGTCGCGCCGAATGGAGTCGCGTTTGGTGCGGGCATGAAAGGCGATCCTGATGTGGCGCATCGCCCTGATGAGAAGTTCTCAATCGAGCGCCTGCTGTTTTGTGCCAAGGTCTATGCCGACGCGCTCTACCAGCTCGCCATTGTCTAATTACCTATCTGCAAGAGGGAGCTAGGACTGACCTGCTCCCCCAAGCTGCGTGAGTAAAAAGGCGTAGTCGAAGGCGGCTTCGTGGAGAGCATCGTAGCGGCCACTGGCACCGCCATGGCCCGCATCCATGTTGCAGTGCAGCAGAAACGGGTTACTATCGGTCTTGAGAGTCCGCAGCTTTGCGACGTACTTAGCGGGCTCCCAGTACATCACCTGAGAGTCGTTGAGGCTCGTCTTGATGAGCATCGTCGGATAGGGCTTGGCTTCGAGCTGATCGTAGGGGCTATAGGACATCATGTAGGCGTATGCCTCGGGATCGTTCGGATTGCCCCACTCAAGATACTCCCCAACTGTCAGTGGCAGGGTATCATCGAGCATCGTGTTGATCACATCCACAAACGGAACATAACTCAGACAGACTCTTGCCACATCCGGACGCATATTCACGACCGCGCCCATCAGCAGGCCACCCGCGCTCCCGCCCATGATGGCAAGTTTTTCCCGATTCACATGGCCCTGCTCAACGAGAAAATCCGCACAGGTGATAAAGTCCGCGAAGGTGTTGGTCTTCACCATGAGCTTGGCCGCATCGTGCCAGGGCTTGCCGTACTCACCGCCGCCGCGTATGTGCGCAATGGCATAGACCATCCCACGGTCGAGTAGTGAGAAGATACTTGAGCGAAACACAGCGGGCATACTAATCCCATAGGAGCCATAGCCGTAGAGCACCCCGGAGGCATCCCCGTTGTGGGCCGTGTCTTTGTGGCGAACAAGCGAGATCGGAATTTTCGTACCATCCGCCGCCGTGGCAAAGACACGCTCCGTGACATACATCAAGCGATTCCAGCCGCCTAGCACAGGAGTCTCTTTCAGAAGTGTCCGCTCACGGGTACGCAGATCGTAGTCAAATACCGAGGGCGGAGTCACTAGTGAGGAGTAGCGAAAACGGAAGGTCGTCGTGTCGTACTCGCGGTTTGTGTCACCGGAGACGGTATAGGTGGGCTCCGGGAACGTGATTGTGTGCTCGTCGCCGCTAGAAAATTCCAAAACCCGTAGCTGCGGCAAGCCATCGGCCTGCTCCGTCGTCACAAGATGCCCTGAAAAAAGATCGAAGTCCTCCAGCCCGACCGTGGGGCGATACGGTAGAACCTCGCTCCAGTGCAGCGGTTCGGGCGCACTCACGGGCGTCGCGATGAGCTTAAATGTCGGGGCGTCTTTATTGGTGCGCAGATAGAACAAGCCATCACGGTGCTCAACATAGTACTCGTGGTTCTCTTCGCGGGGCAAGATCATTGTTAGCTCGCCCGCCGGGTCATCTCTTTCGAGATAGTGGAACTCTGTCGTAGTGGACGATACGGAGCCCACAAATAAAAACTGCTTGTCGCGCGAACGGTACGCAAATGCCCGGTAGAGTGCATCGGGCTCTTCGTAGATCAACACTCCAACCGAGCCAATAGCGTAGCGGTAGATTTTGTGGGGTCGCTTGGTCTCGTCTTCGGTGGTGTAGAACAGCGTTTTATTGTCCGCAGCCCAGCTCACGCCGTCCACTTTCTCGATCACATCGGGCAAAAACTCGCCGGTTTGTAGGTCCTTAATACGAAGCGTGTACTCGCGAAAACCCGTGTTATCAGTCGTGTAGGCCAGCAGATTCCCATCGTCGGAGATGGCATATACCCCCACGGACATAAACTTCTCGCCCTCGGCGAGCGCGTTCACATCAAGCGTAATCTCTTCCGTCGCATCGGTGCTTTTCTTGCGGCAGTAGATTGGGTACTGCTTGCCTTCTTCTGTACGGACATAGTAGAGCCAGCCGCCGTATTTATAGGGAACGGAGAGATCGGTCTCCTGAATGCGCCCGAGCATCTCGTCGTAGAGTGTGGTCTGAAGCGCCTCGGTTGGCTCCATCACGGACTTGGTGTAGGCATTCTCG
>JANNDD010000641.1:0-16356 GCA_031387365.1 Armatimonas sp.
CCACGATTTGCGTGTGAAACTGTCTCGCTCCTATGCCTATCCTGATGTGGTGGTGACCTGTGGCGACCGAGTCTACACAGACAATGACTGTCTGACCAACCCGCAGGTGATTATCGAGGTGCTGTCTAGCTCAACAGAGAAAGCAGATCGTGGCTGGAAACTGACAGAGTACCGCCACCTTCCCTCCGTACAGGAAATTGTTCATGTTTACCAGGATCGGGTTCAGGTGGATTGTTACAGTCGCCAGAGTGAGGGGCGCTGGCTTTATGAGGCGTACATAAAGCCAGAGACGGAGCTAGTGCTGACCAGTCTTGATATTATGCTCCCGCTGAGAGCCATCTATGCCAATGTGGTACTTGCTGACGAGGCACAGAGCACGGATGCTCCCGCCTGAGGTTCTAAGCCGTTATACAGAGCCGCACCGGCGCTATCACACGGTGCGGCACCTGCGGGCAGTGCTTGCGGCGCTGCACCGCTGGCTTGGGGGAGAGCTCCCCGCCTCGCTCTACACCGCCGCACTCTGGCACGATGCCATCTATGATCCGAAGGCTGACGATAATGAGGAACAGAGTGCGGCGCTGGTGGTGGATACCCATGGCGCACAACGAGCGGCGCTGCTCATCCTAGCGACGAAAAAACACCAGCCACTGGATGAGGGCGATGACATGCGGCTCTTGCTGGATGCGGATCTCTGGATTCTGGGTGCACCACGCCGTACCTACAGCCGCTATGCGCAGCTCATTAGGGAGGAGTATATCCATGTCCCTGACGACGCCTATCGGGTGGGGCGTGCCGCCGTGCTTGAGCGTTTTTTGCAGCGTCCTCGGCTCTACTTTGGCGAGTTCCCCGAGCGCGAGGCACGGGCACACGAAAACCTACAGGCCGAGCTTAGCCGCCTGCGTGCCTGAGCGTCACTAGCCCTTCCCACCTTTGGCCGGAGGTGTCTTGGGCGAGGTTGGCGCGACCTTGATCGCGGGTTTGACTGGCTTATCGTCGAGGAAGCGAATGCTACTGATTGTTTTCTCAAAGTCCTTGACGCTTGTCTCAAAGTCGGCATTCATTCCTGCAAAGAGCCAGATCATGCGGGTATTTTTATAGACCATATAAATGAGCCGCAGACTGGCTTCTTCTTGAATTCCCAGGGACTGACTAACATCAAGCGAGGCTAAAACGGAGAGGGCATCCCGGCCCGCGACTTTGATTTTGGCTTTCCTTTGGATGGCAATTCCGGGAATGATTTGGCTCATCCCTTCGATCTCACTATCCGTAGGAAGAGCATTATCCACCGTCTCCTCAAGCCCCGTTTTAGGCTTAGGCATGGTAATAAGAATAATGCCACCCAGGAGCTTATAGGATAGTACTGCACTGTTTTTCTGGCGCAACGAGCTATAACGCTCGATTGCAGGCGACTGCAACGAGAGTACGACAGGATACACTTCGTCCTTGGGAGTACGGGTGTAGCTAGAGGGCTTCAGTAGCTTCATACGAAATTCGTCAAGAATAATCGTATTTTCATTCTGTGCCCGCACGGGGCAATGAAGGCTGGCAAGTAGAGAGAGGGCAACAAGTACAGGAGGGAAATTCATAATCTGTGATCCTTACAGGGAATTATACAGGTGCCACTGCATAGATTGCCATGCCTGTGCGGGCTTAGCGCTGGACACGGCCTGAGCCGTCGCCTTTGAGGAGAGTCTCCACTTCTGCGAGCTTGATATAGCTGAAGTCGCCTACAATGGAATGCTTGAGGCAGCTTGCGGCAATGGCGAACTCGATGGCATCTTGGGCGGATTTTCCGTTCATCAGTGAGTAGATCAGTCCCGCCGCGAAGGAGTCGCCGCCACCGACACGATCCACGATATCAATGTCGTAGTGGCGGGAGAAGTGGGCGTTGCCCCCTGTGTAGAGCATCCCTGACCAGCCGTTACGGCTCGCGCTGTAGGACTCACGGAGCGTGATAGCGACTCCCTTGAGGTTGGGGAAGCGCTCGACAAGCTTCTGCGCCACTTCGATGTAGCCGTCGTGCGAGAGTGCACCACTCGTGAGATTTGAGTCCGCCGCCTTGATCCCAAAGACCGTCTCGGCGTCCTCTTCGTTGGCGATGCACCAGTCCACGTAGGGCATCAGCTCACCCATGACTTGCCCGGCCTTCTCGCTACTCCAGAGCTTCTTGCGGTAGTTGAGATCGCAGCTCACCGCGATCCCTTTGGCCTGCGCTGCCTTCGCACCTGCAATCGCTGCTGCCGCCGCGCTGTCCGAGAGAGCGGGGGTAATTCCCGTGGTGTGAAACGCCGTCGCGCCCTCAAAGATCTCGTCCCAGTTCAGCTCCTCAGGAGAAATCTCCGCAATTGCGCTATTGGCTCTGTCGTAGAGCACGGTCGAGGCCCGCTGCGACGCGCCTTTCTCAACAAAATAGACACCCATGCGCTCGCCGCCTCGCAGGATCTTGGTCGTGTCTACACCGAGGCCGCGCACTTGGTTGATAAAACTTTGCGCCACATCGTTCTTGGGTAGCCGCGTCACAAAACGCGCATCGAGGCCAAGCTGGGCCAAGGAGACGGCGACATTGACTTCCGCACCGCCGAAAGTCAGCTCCAGAGACGTGGCCTGAAGCAGGCGCAGATAACCAGGAGGGCAGAGGCGAAGCATGACTTCGCCGAAAGTTACTACTCGTTTCATGGGGGTATTGTACTATAATCCCGGCGGTTTTCTAGGCTGATCGCGAGAGCTTGATCTTCAAACGCGCTATAATAGCCTCTGAGTATGAACGACTGGAAGAAATTTTTCGAGGCCATCGGGCCGGAGCGCTACTTAACTGAAGGCTTCACACAGCACACGCTAGCCGAGGTGGATTTTGTTTTAGATGTCTGTGAGCTGGCACCAGGAGGGCGCGTGCTAGACATGGGCTGTGGCCCAGGGCGGCACGCGCTGGAGCTGGCACGGCGTGGGTTTCAGGTGACGGGGGTGGACTTCACCGAGAAGTTTATTCAGTTCGCGCTGGAGGGAGCGGCGGCGGAGGGGCTGACAGAGCAAGCTGAGTTCGTGCTGGCCGATGCCCGTGATTTCGTCCGTCCCCTCGCCTTTGATGCGGCGGTCTGCCTCTGCGAGGGCGCATTTGCGCTCCTGCAGACCGACGAAGACAATGTGCGGGTACTGCGCCATATCGCGGCGAGCCTCAAGCCGGGGGCACCGTTTCTCCTGACGACTCTCAACGGGTACCGGACGATTCGACGGGCGGGGATTGAGACGACTCTCGATCCGCTGAACATGGTGGAAACCTGGCCCGGCGACGATTCCGGGGAGCTTCGTGGGCGGCACTATATTGTCCCTGAGCTTATCAAGATGCACGAGGCTGCCGGTCTGAGTGTCGAGCATGTCTGGGGAGGGACGGCAGGTCACTGGGCCCGCCGCCCCTTAGATTGGGACGAGATCGAGGTTATGTTTCTCTCTCGCAAGGGGTAGCGCTCGCCCAAGGAATTTTTAAAGATATGGAACAATTGCTTAAGCTCAAGCGTACTAATAATCAGCGCATGTCCTCCTTTTAACTGTCCATCGGACATGATGGAGACCCGGCTTCTTTTTCAAGAGCCGGGTTTATTTTTGCCTGACTGGCATTTGTCAAAGATTGAGAAAAAATATTAAAATCTTGGAACAAGTAGGAAAGAGTGGCGTTAGAAAAGGCAAGTGAGCAGGAGCGCGCCCTCTTCACAGAATCTCAAACCCCATTCCAAGGACAACTGTTCCCATGAAAAAGTATTTTGTACTCGCAGCGCTTGCGCTGGCTGCCTTCTCGCCGATTCGCCCTGCGTTTGCACAGGACAAGACTATTGTTGAGATCGCTGCGAGCAACGCGGATTTCTCGACCCTCGTTTCTCTCGTCAAGGCTGCTGGCCTTGCGGAGACACTGAGCGGCGATGGCCCCTTCACCGTCTTTGCACCGACCAATGCGGCGTTCGCCAAAGTCCCGAAGACTGTTCTGGACAAGCTGGGTAAGAACCCTGCTGCACTGAAGGCTGTTCTGACCTACCACGTGGTGGCCGGCAAGGTGATGGCGGCGGATGTCGTCAAGCTCAAGAGTGGCACCAAGGTTAAGACCGTCAATGGCGCTTCGATCACGGTAGGAACTAAGGGCGGCGTGATGGTGGACAAGGCCAAAGTGGTCAAGACCGACATCGCTGGTAGCAACGGCGTCATCCATGTGATTGACAGCGTGATCCTGCCTAAGGGCCTGAAGCTCTAGTCTCGGCTCTCTACATACCTCCCAAAACCCCTCGCCGGTTTACCCGGCGAGGGGTTTTGTTTTTCGGTATAATGGCCTTGGCGCACTGTCCACGCCTCCCCCCTCCCTTGGGAAAGTACTTTTCGTGCAGGGCTATTCACTTTAATCAAACCTAAGGATTGAGCGGTCGCATAAGGAGGGGTTGCGAGGAGAGCTCGAAACTGGAGGTTTGTATGGCACTCTCTGCCCCTATCTATGTCCTCAAGCAACAGGCCAAAGTCCTGTCTCGTAAGGAAGGCATTCCGCTCCATCAAGCACTGGACCGCATCGCGAGTCAAGAGGGTTTTAGCGCCTGGAGTCTGCTCTCTGCCAAGACAGTGACAATGTCGAGAAAGCCGCTCTCAACTCTCTTGACGCAGCTACACCCAGGCGAGCTGGCACTGTTGGGTTCGCGCCGAGGGCAAGGCAAGACCCGCCTGAGCCTTGAGCTGGCCATACAGATCATGCGGCGCGGCGGCCACGCGGCGTTTTTTACCTTAGACTTTACCCCGACGGATGTTGCGGATTGCTTCAAGGCGCTGGGCGAGAACTTGAACGAATTTACGGATAGGTTTCTTTTGGATGACTCCGACCAGATCTGTGCGGACTACATCCTCTCTAGGCTTGCTTCGGTACCAGCCAATACTTTAGTGGTGATTGACTACCTTCAGTTGCTGGATCAGAAACGTGAGAATCCCGAGCTAACACACCAAGTCCAGCAGCTCCGAAGTTTCGCCCGAGAGCGTCAGTTGATTGTTCTCTGCCTTTCTCAGGTGAGTCGAAGCTATGATCCTGAAAGTAAGCCCTGCCCCGAAGTGAATGACATACGCTTGCCAAACCCTCTAGATCTTAGTCTGTTTGACAAGCTGTGCCTCCTCAACCAAGACACGATGCAGATCGCCTAAATCTATTTCTTGAGGAGCGAGATTGCCTTCTCCAGCTGCGGATCTTTGCCCGCAAAGTAGTCGGGAGTGCTCCACGGGACGAGATAGTCAGGCTTCTCACCGATATTTTCCAGTGGCGTGCCATCGGTGCGCCACACGCCCTGGAAGGGCATGCGAGCGCCCGTGCCATCCACGAGCGAGAGACCGAAAGTCCAGATGACGTAGCCCGGTGTCGGTTCCCCGACGAGCTTGGCGAGACCGGTGGCGCGCATGCCGTAGGGGAACATCTCCGCATTGGAAAAAGAGGAGTCGCCCATGAGCACGACAATCGGCTTGTTCCAGGGCTGGCGGCCCTCCAGAATGGGGGCGGGAACGACATAGCCACCGCGCGGGGAGTTGGTGGCGTAGGGCTTGAAGCGCAGCCAGGAGATCAGGGTGTCGCCGATATTGCCCCCGCCGTTCTCCCGCACATCAATGATCATCGCGTCTTTGCCCTCGGCATACTCGTAGAACTCACGGACGAAAGTATCGCGGTTGGGGCCGCCCATGCCAGAAATATGGACATAGCCCACTTTTCCGCCTGAGGCTTGCTCGACTTGCTTGGTGCGCGTCTCGATCCGATTCCTGTAGTGTAGATCGCCCCACTCCCCGCCACTCACGGCTTTGTAGGTCACAGTGCGGGCTCCCTCGTGGCCCGGCTTGTCGTTCACGAGGAGGGTGAAGTCCCGTTCACCTTTGTCGTTGAGTACTTTGTAGAGATTTTCGTCGAGCGTGACATCTACACCGTCCACCGCGACAATATACTCACCGGGCTTGATACGTGTCTTCTCGTAGCTACCCGGGGCGCGCTTGGGGATTTCTTTTACACGGATGCCGGGGCCGGCATAGCCGTAGTCAAAGTACACGCCCAGCGACATTGTACTAGGCCCAACAAAGCTACTAGGAGCGGGATTTACCTCCGAGTGGCTAGATTCCAGCTCGCCGAGCAGTAGGTTTCCGAGGTTAGACATCTCCTCGCGCGTGCCCACTCCATCTAGCATGGGCTCGTAGAGGGCTTTGAGGGCGGCAAAGTCACGTCCATGGAAGTTCGGGTCGTAGAAACGCGTGTTGTAGCTACGCCAGAGCTGCGTGAAGGCGGCCTGGCGCAGAGCGCGAAGATTCTGGGTGTAGGTGGCACTGAAGCCTACCAAACTGGGTTGCGCACCCGGAACGCGCGTCTTAAAAGTAAAGAGCTGGCCGCTTCGATTGAAGTAGGCCGTGTCGCCTGCCGTATTCAGGCGCAGGTTGCCAATTCCTCCCGTAGACGTCAGTTGCTTGACATCTTTCCCATCGTAGGAGGCTGACCAGAGATTGCCGCCGGAGAGAAAATAGAGTGTACCGTCCGAGTCCGTCATCTGTAGGCTCGCATCCGGGTTCTGGCCACTGAGCTTGCGTAGCCGGTAGTGGATATCCTCAAAGTCAATTGTCACTTGCACAGGGTCGCCGGACTTGACATACTTCAGCTCCAGCTCCGCGCCACGCGCCTCCTCACGAGTGAGTGGGACGACCCACAGGCCACCACTACCATCGCGATCACTGGAGAAGTAGAGAAAGCGCCCATCGACCGACCAGGTGGGCTCGCCGTGAAACGCATTGAGGCGCGTGATATTCACGGGAGTAGTGCTGGCATCGGCCTTTGTGATGTAGAGGTTGGTTCCCCCCGACTCACGGCCCCGGCGGGTGAAGGCCAGCCAGCGCATGTCCGGCGACCAGGCGAAGTTTCCCTGGTTATCGCCCGCAATCGCAAGAAGCCGCTTGGGCGGCGCGGAGAGATCGGCGGGGCAGGTGTAGAATCCCGCGCCCTCTTCTTCCTTGCCCAGCACCTGAAACGCCAGTAGCTTGCCATCGGGGGAGAGGAACGGGCCTTTGGCATCCAGCTTGCCCGTCCAGACCGGCTTAATCGCCTTGGTTGCGACCTCCATGGCAAAGACACGCTCATTGCCATTGCGGTCCGAGACAAAGAAGAGTGTCTTGCCGTCTTTGCTCCAGTTAAAATCGTGGTCGGTGCCCGGATAGTCCGTCAGGCGTGTCGCTTGATCAGCGTTGCGGCTCTTTGCCTTGTCCACGGGGATCGTCCAGAGCTCCCCGCGCAGCAGAAACGCGAAGGTCTTGCCATCGGGGCTAATCTCCGCCTCCGTAACTTCGGCATTACTGATCACGGCACGCTGCTCGGTGTTGCTCTTATCATCGCCGCCACAAAGAAGCGTGACTCTCACTGGCTCTCTCGTACCGGCTTTTAAGACATACAAATCGGTGCCATGCTCAAAGGCGATATCGCCGGACTTGCGCGCCACACTGGGAAAGCGCACGGCACTCCCCACAAACTGCGTGAGCTGCTTGGGTTTGCCGCCCTCTGCGGGAAAGATCCAGAGGTTGGGGGTGCGCTTCGGGCTATCGTCGAGCTTGGGAGGTGTTTTCCCTAGTAGTGTCGCGTTCGGGCTCTCCTCGCCGTAGGTCACGCAGATAATGCCCTTGCCATCGGGGAGAAAACGCGGGTAGAGGTGCTGACGGCCATCATCGGCGAGGGGGATATTCTTGCCGGTCTTTGTGTCCAGAGTCCAGAGCTGCGCCGCGCCGGAGCCGTTGTAGCGAGGACGTGTCCAGGGGAAGCCACTGCGCTCGTAGGCGAGTTTACTGCCATCGGGTGAGAACGCGGGGCGGTTGATGCTCTTGAAGTCCTCGGCGAGCTTGGTGAAGCGCCGGGTCGCCAGATCCATCGAGAAGATACTATCGTGGGGCGTGTCGCGCTGGCTTACAAACAGCAGGCTCTTGCCATCGGGCGACCAATCGCTCGGCACTTCACGCCCGCCCGCGAGGGTTAATTGCCGAGGCGTCCCGCCCTCCGTGGGCACGACCCAGATATCGGGTGAGCCGGTGCGATTACTCTGAAACGCGATCCACTTGCCATCGGGCGAGAACACCGGGTAGGCATCGTACTCCGCGTGTGTGGTCACCTGGTAGGCCCGTCCACCACTGGTCGCCGAGACCCAGATATCGCCGCGCCACACAAAGGCGAGCTTGGAGCCATCGGGTGAGAGGGCTGGCATCCGTGCGCCCACCACGGGTTTTTCCTCAGGAGGCGGGAGCTGAGCGAGCGCGATGGTGCAGGGCGCAAAGCAGAGAGCAAGAAAGAGCATCTTTTGCATGGAGAGAAGTATACCCTCACCAGATACGATGCGTTTATGGAAAAGCGGCTTTTGGGACGGGCAGATCTGAACTCACACTTGCCCGAAAGGTTCTTTGGCTGCTGACTTAGCGACTTGCCGAAGCAGTGTCGCGAGAACTTCGGTGCGATCTATGCCAGAGAGGGCCAGCGCGGTCTGTGTCTCGATGTAGCCGAGAGGGACGCCCATGTCCAGGCGCTCGCCGCTGGTCTCGACGGCGACATAGCGCTCCTGAGAACGCAGCATCTCCTGGCTGCTGGTGAGCTGGATCTCGCCCTTTTCGCGGATATTATTGTCAATGTGGTGTGCGAGGCAGTCGAACAAACTTGGGGGGAAGACATGCATCCCGAAAAAACAAAGGTAGTAACCACGCTTCACGCCAGGGGTCTGGAGGTGCTCGGCGGCAAAGTCAATCGAGGGTTTCTCCATGATCTGTTCGACATCGTAGATCGGGGGATCGCCCTGACCGAGCCGGGTGCCCTTGACTGTGCCAAAAAGATGCAGGTGATCGTCGGGGGTCTGTTGAACGGCTGAGACGGCGCACTTGGTGACGGCGTAGGTGTCCATGACTTGCTGGGCGCAGCGTTTTTTACTGTTTGAAATATAGACATGGTCGCCCAGCAGCAGTAAAAACGGCTCGTCGCCCACGAAGTCCTTGGCTTGGTAGACGGCGTGACCGTAGCCCTCGGGAGTTGCCTGCTCGACATACGTGATACGCTCCTCAATCCGCCGCAGGGTGTCCGCCTGTGCCAGCGCCCACTCTTTGCCCTTGAATATCTTGCGCTCATCGTCTCGGAGCCGCGAGAAGTGATCTTTGAAGGGCTTGGCCCCACCCGGCGAGACGACAATGCAGATGTCCTCGATACCAGAGGCAAGGCACTCCTCGATGATGATCTGGATGGTTGGCTTCGTCACGCCGTCGCGATCCACTAGGGGCAGCATCTCTTTTTGAATGGAGCGGGTGGCGGGGAACTGCCGCGTCCCACGCCCTGCCGCCGTGATAACTGCCTTACGCACGATGCTCACGAAGTTCCTCCAGAAGCCCCTGTAGTACGGGCTCGATTTGATCTTTCAGCACTGGATTGGCGTATCCACACCAGCTCACAGCGGCTCGGATGTCCAGTGGGGCAGAGAGCTGCGCGCCCCCTTCGTCGGTGACAAACACGCCTGCCTCACGAGCGATTAGCTCCGTGCAGATGTCGTACGGATGGCAGACCAGCTTGGGTGGCAGGCCGAGCACCCCGAAAAACACGGGCCGCAGATCTGCGATAAAGCGATCGTGTCCCACTAATAATTCGTAGAGCTGGCCGCCGGTGCACATGTACTGGTCATCGAAGACCACAGGATTCTCGCCATCCTCGGGAGCCACCGCCAGCATGAGTTTTTCCTCAAGCGTTGCCGTCGCGCCTTTGGCCGACGGAAAGAACTTGGCAAGGCTCGCAAACCCATGCGCCAGCGACTCGGAGCGCGACGGTCGCATCGGTGCGCTTTTTCGCTCGCCCGTGAGCAGATTCTTCGTCTCCCGGTGTGCTCCTTGGCCCTGTACGGCCCAGAGCTGATCGGCGAGGAGGGCACGCGTGGTGGGAAGCTCGGTCATCACTGCCACTTCGATATCAGCGAGTGTGGTGGTACGGCCTTTATTGGGCGCAATCCCCGCCAGAGCCCACGCGGAACGCTTGTTGTACATGATGTTGCGCGTGCCATCAATCGGATCCACGATGAGCAAAAACTCGGCGTCTTCTTCGCGTGCGCCCTCGGGGAACACTTGCCAGCCCGCGCCTTCAATCCCCTCGGAGATCAGCACCAGCGTGGCTTCGGCGGCCCACTCGGTACAGAAGTGATGGAGAACCTCATCGGCGTGTGCATCTATCTGGTAGATCGTATCGCCCCCACGAACATCCGCCACCCCAGAGAGCGCCTCCGTGGCGGTCTCCTCCTGGGCTTTGACATCGGCCAGAAGCCGCGTCTGCATGGCATCTTGTAGCGTCCGTAGGCGTTCGACATAGTGCTCGGGTGATTTCTTTAACATACTTTACGTATTATGGCCGCGATTCGTCTTTTTGTCTAGTATAGCAGGAGATAGAGCTCGCGTCGCCGAAGTGGTAGGGTGGAGGACAACGGAATGATCCGTATTGGAATGATTGGGTGCGGCGGGATTGCGCGGCACCATCTAGGCCAGCTTGCACGCATTGAGGGCGTGAAGGTGGTCGCGCTACAGGACCCGGATGCCGAGCAGCTAAAGCGCTGCCAGGCGAGTTTCCCCCAGCTCGTGGGGGACGCAAAGGTGCTCAACACGGCGGACTGGAAGCAGCTACTCGCGCTCGACGAGGTGGACGCTGTCGAGATCTGTACGCCCCATACCCAACATGGCCCACAGGCGCTCGATGCCATTGCTGCCAAGAAGCATGTCTTGCTGGAGAAGCCCATGGTGAGCAACGTGGCCGAGGCGCACACGCTCTTAAAGGCGCTGGAAGGCTACGCGAAAATCTTTGCACTGGCGTACCAGCGGCACTCCATGGGGCAGTTTAAGCTGATTCGTGAGAAGATCGCCAGTGGGGAGATGGGGCAGGTCACCTCTCTGAACGCGCTCCAGTCGCAGAGCTGGAAGAACGGAACCGCGGGCTCCTGGCGCCAGATTCCGGAGCTCTCCGGCGGTGGCCAGATCAACGACTCTGGCTCGCACTTAGTGGATATTTTGCTCTACACCACCGGCCTGACGGTTGCGCAGGTGGCAGCGTTCCAGGATTTTCGCGGGACGCCCGTGGACATTGACTCCGTGCTCTCGATTCGTTTCACCAATGGGGCACTGGGCAATGTCTCCGTTATTGGCGACACGGTTGTCGGCTGGCACGAGGATATCTCGATCTGGTGCGAAAAAGGCGCGTTCTTCTATCGCAATGGTCAACTGACCATCGTGGATGACAAGAACGTGCGGACGATCATGGACGGCAACAACCTGCCAGGCACGCAGAACATTGACGAGAACTTTGTCGGCGCGATTCGCGGCGAGAATGGTATCGGTGCTCCGCCACTCTGTGGCTTGCGCACTATTGAGATGACCGAAGCCGCTTGGGAGAGTGCCAAGCTCGGGGGCGCTCCGGTAAAGATGAACTGACCTACCCCCTAACCCCCGTCCGATGGGGGGACAATTAGGTTTCGGTGAGCAGGGTACTGACCCCGGCGGTGTGGCCGTCCGGGGTCGTGCCCACCACAAACACTGCGATCTCCGGCCCTGCTCCCAGCCGGAAAACCCGCGTCTCTTTCAGCGCCGCAAGCTGCGTAACCAGCGCCTGAAAGCGTGCCACATCGGCCTTTGCTGCCTCATCGTGCCAGCTCTGGGCGGTTGCCATGGGGGCGAAGAAATCCGTGAGCGCGATTTCCTGAACCGACGTCGCCGCATCTTTGTTGAGTTGCTTGAGCAGCGCCGCCGCCGAATCAATCGTCACACTCTTCCAGACAAACGCCTTCAGGGGCGCATCGGACTCACTGAGAAAGAGCAGGCCCTTGGCCGCGGCTCGCAGCTCCGTTAAAACACTCATCGTCGCGCTCCTGCCCCAAAGCTGCCACCACTGCTCCGCCGGTTACTCTTCTTAAAGCCACTTGACCCTGACGTAAAGCTATTGGCTCCCTCATCATGCTTTTGTTTGAGTGCATTTGCAACTGAGTCTGGTAAGCCCTTGAAGAACCGTAGCTCTGTTGCTTTCTCCAGTTCCGCCGCAGTCGTGATGAAGTTATCCCACGGGCCGGAGATGCGCTTTGTATTCTCCATTTGCACGGCGATAACGCGCGTATTTTCATCGATACGGGAGCGGTCATCGCCGCTTTTCTCAGGGAGCACCAAAATGAGCTTCCAGCCGAAATTGGGAACAGCAATACCGTCGTCTCCGATGGTTTTTGTACGCTTGGATTCACTATTAAACCCATGACCACAGAGAATATAAAGCTCATTGCCTTCTTGTGCGAGCTTGCGGCAGTAGCTTTCCAGTCCCTCCCAGGGGCCACCGTTCATCTCATGAAACTGCGGGGTGATGTTGGTCATGTAGAACACAACTTGGTTGTCCTCCGCGCTCGCCGTACGGTCTTTGCTGGGACAGTTGTGACCCCGATCATAGCCTGAGTTGCTATAATCACGTGTGGTGATGGCCTCAAATCCAGCGGGCAGATTCGGGTCGGGGATAAAGTTACTGCGCTCAGTCTCCCCGATGTCGCTGGCCTTTAGGTGCCAAGCAACCCAGTTTGGGAAGCGCAGAGTATTGTTGTAGGAGAGCGTCATCTGTGGGCGTGCCATCAGGAAGTGATCCTGGTTACGCGGCGAGTCTGTAGCATCATCGGGGTTCCCCAATATCGCAAGAGGGTCATCAGCAGTGGTATCTGCGCCTGCGGACGGCCGTGAAGGCTTGCCTAGAAATTCCCCCGACTTTGAGTTCGCCGGGCGGCTGTCCGTAATGGCGGGGCGCATCGGCTGTGGTGGTGTGGCGGGTTTAGGACAGCCCGTCAGGAAGATTCCTAGTAGGGGCAGGATTGCCAGAGAGCGCTGTTGTTTCTTCATCATTATTTTATGCCGTTCCTACCAAATTTGAGTCAGCCCTGTGTATGCAACAAAGCTTGTATCCGCAGAAACCAGAGGGATTGCTTCAACTATACTTTGGGCTATGAGCATGCGATCAAAAGGATCACGGTGGTGCATCGGAAGCTGGCCCGCGTGAAAGGCATGCTCTTGCGTGATGGGCAAAATATCTATCCGGTTGACTTGTAGCTGTGCAGGGATAAAAATCTCGATGGGCTGTGCGAAAGGCAGCTTTCCAATCCCATGTTTGATAGACATTTCCCAGATGCTGGCAATACTGAGGTAGAGCGTACTGTTTGAATCTTCTAAACGAGTACGCGCGACCTCACTCAGCAAAGGATCATTGGTGACAAACCAGAGGAAGGTATGTGTATCCAGAAGTAGATTCACTACATGTACTCCGCCAAGTCCTCTAGCGGCTCATCGAAATCGGGAGGAATTGTTACCAGTCCGACAGCACTTCCAGCGCGTCGTGGCTCTTGTGACTCGGGTACAGACAACGAGATATCTTGCAACGAGCGGCGAAGAAGTAGCTCGGCATAGGCATCAGGAGAGAGTCCGTTCAGGCGAGCGGCTTGAACCAAGCTCGCTTCTAGTTGTGGGGAAAGAATCAGCGTCATCGTATTGCTACCTCCGTTCCAATTATACCGCTGTGTCTTGCAGCCAGTCTAGGAGGGTCTTGCTCCACCAATCAAAGCCAGAGACATCACCGAGGTTTTTCGGCAGGGTAATGCTAGGGCCAAAGAGCAGAAGGGGCACGTACTCACGGCTGTGGTCGGTGGAGGGCGTGGTTGGGTCGTTGCCGTGGTCCGCCGTGATTCCGACGAGATCGCCGGGGCGCAGGTGCGTCAGAAAGTCAGAGCTGAGCCAGGTGTCGAACTCCTCCAGCAATCTTGCAAAGCCGACCGGGTCGTTGCGGTGGCCGTAGAGCATGTCGAAGTCCTCTAAGTTTGCGAAGATAAAATCGGCGTTAGAAGTTTGGACGGCTTGGGTGAGAGCGGCGCAGTGGGCCGGGTTATTGGTGGTCAGCTCGCGGCTCTGACCGGGTGCTTCGGGGAAGAGCTCGCAGGGCTTACCGATAAAATGGACACGCTTACCTTGCTCCGAGAGCGTGTCCAGTGTGGTTTTATGGGGCGGCGGTAGCGGCCAGTCGCGGCGGTTCTCCGTGCGCTGGAAGCTTGCTGCCGAGTCTCCCACAAAGGGCCGCGCAATCACCCGACCTAATGTGAGCGTTTTGCGCGCCACCTCGCAGATTTCATAGAGGCGCTCCAGCCCAAAATAGGCGGGATCTTCGTGTGCCGCCACTTGAAAGACCGAGTCCGCCGACGTGTAGACAATCGGGTAGCCCGTGCGCAGGTGCTCCTCCCCGAGCTGCCGCAGAATCTCCGTGCCTGAGGCCGGAAAGTGCCCGAGTGTCTTCACGCCAATCGCCGTTTCATAGGCCGCAATAAGCTCTGCGGGGAAGCCGTCCGGGTAGGTGGGGAAGGCGGGATCGGTAACCACGCCCATCATCTCCCAGTGGCCCGTGACCGTGTCTTTCCCCTTGCTCTTTTCCACCAGTCGCCCCCCGTGGCTCAGGGCATGGGGATTTGCCGCGACGCCAGCAAGCTCTGTTAAATTCCCCAATCCTAGGCGCTCCAGAGTGGGCAGACGCAGCCCACCGACGGCTTTTGCGGTATTGGCAAGCGTGTTCGAACCCAGATCGCCTACGCCATACTCAAGCGCATCGGGTAGCGCACCGCAGCCGCAGCCATCTAGGACGATTAAAAAGAAACGATGCATCTTCTTAGGTTACATCTGCGGCTTCTGCTGGCCGTTCTGCCACCAGGCAAAGAGTGCGATGGCGGCGATAATAAACAGCACCAGTGCGGCTATTTTCCAGAGACTGTACGGGCGCTCGCCTTGCACTTCTCCGGTGCGGGCATTGATCAGTACCTGGAAAATCTTGCCCTTGAAGCGGTAGGCCGCGATCCAGACCGGGAGAAGGACGTGCTTGAAAGTCTCGGCGGAGTAGTCCGTATGGATGTGATGCACCCGCTGCTCGTCGCCACCGATATCCTGGAGTACATCGGAGTGGATGACGCCTGACATGATCTGTTGTGCGGTCTCAAAACCAGTGCCTAGATCCACTTGGTAGCGCTGTGCTCGGAAGCCCGAGAGGTAGGCGGGCTCGTAGGGCACAAGCGAGTGGAGATCCCAGGGCTCAAGGCTCTTGAGCCGCGTGGCGCTGACGGCGTGCGTGGCAGGAACCACGACATCATCGAAGAAGCGTGCGACTGTTCCTGAGGCGGGGTACCACCGGGTCTTTTGTACCTTGCGCTCTTTCCAGACAATCCGCCCGTTGCTGTCTGTCTCGCTGTAGCGCTCGGTTTCCCAGTAGTGCTCCCCACGCTCCCCTCGGTAGCGGCTCACGGTCTGGGAGTCGTAGGTCCAGTGGGGGAGATAGACCCCCGCGATGCCGTCTTGGCGTGCCATGTTTTTGAGGGCATTGGGTGCAAACCAGCGCGAGCCTAGCCATGTCTTGATCGCGGTTTGGGCATCTTTTTTAGGAACTGCAAAGGGGAGCACCGCCTCGGGCGCAATCAGGGGATCGGCGGCGATAGGCTGGGCGACAATCTTCGCGCTGCAGAACGGGCAGAAGCCCGCCACTTCTGGGGGCGTGAACTCGGTGACGGCGCCGCAGCTCTCACACGCGACTTCAACGGCGTTCTCGGCCAGCCGTGCGAGGCGCGTGGCATCGGGAGTGAGGTAGGCATGAAAGTCATTTTCCCGAATCATGCGCACCGTGTTCTTCGTCGGCACAGAGACCTCCGTGCCGCAGTACGGGCACTTCAGCCGCCCCGCTTTCGGGTCGAACTCCAGATCGGCAGCGCAGCCTGGGCAAGGATAGCGCATTACTTTGGTAGTGGGGGCGGGACATTGGCGAAGACACTCGCCAGCTCCTCGACACTCCCTGCGGCTTCCCAGCTCGCCATGCCCTGCTTCCAGACGAGCGCCTCGCGGGAGATATTCTTCTGTGCGAGTGCCGCTAGATCAAAGGGTCCCTCCTGCTTGCCACCGACGCCGACAAACCAGGCGGCTTGAGGTAGGGGAGGTGCGGAGGGGGTTTGCATACTGTTTTGGAGCTGGTTGCCCATTGCAATTCCCATGGCGAGGTCCAGCGCGGGGTTGCCGCCGCTGGGGTTGTTGGCGCTGGCCTCGATGGCATTGGCGGCCTGGAACTGGGTGTAGCGGTTCATGTCGCCTAAGATGCCCATCTGGGTGCGCTTGTCAATGGCGGTCTCCACTTCTGGTGGCAGGCTGACACTTTCAATGAGAATGTGCATCACTTCCAGGCCGTACTGCGCAAAGTCCGGCTGAAGCGCGACCCGCATCGCGTCGCCGATCTGGGTGTAGTGGGCGGCGAGGTCATACACACCGATCTCACCCTTGCCGATCCACTCCGCA
>JANNDD010000672.1:0-9035 GCA_031387365.1 Armatimonas sp.
GGGCCGCAGGAAGTGAATCGTCCGCTGCCTTGGGAAAATTTGAGCGCGGCGCAGCGTGAATTTCAGGCGGGAAAAATGGCCATCCACGCCGCGATGGTGGATCGCATGGATCGCGAGATCGGACGCGTGCTCGCGCAAATCTGCGCGATGGGCGCGCTCGAAAACACGCTCGTCCTCTTCCTCTCCGACAACGGCGCGAGTGCGGAGATGATGGTGCGCGGTGATGGCCACGATCTCGCGCTTCCGATGGGCGCCGACGGCACTTTCTTAAGCATCGGTCCTGGCTGGTCGAGTCTGTGTAATACCCCGCTCCGTCGCCACAAGACCTGGGTGCACGAGGGCGGCATCTCCACCCCGCTGATCGTGAGCTGGCCCAAGGGGATCTCGGCCAAGAACGCACTTCGGACAACTCCAGCACATTGAGTGGATGTCGTGCCGACCATCTTAGAGCTGGCCGGAGGAAGCACAGAACTCGGTCATGCCGCGCCGGGCAAGAGCCTGACGCCGCTCTTCACCGCCGATAGTGGCCTCACCCACGACTCGCTTTGGTGGGCACACGAGGGAAATCGGGCACTACGGGTGGGGGACTGGAAGATTGTCGCGGCAGGGAAAGACAGCCCGTGGGAGCTTTATAACCTCAAGGAGAGCCGTGCGGAGACGGAGAACCTAGCGGCAAAGCACCCGGAACGAGTGAAAGAAATGGCCGCGCTCTGGCAGGCACAGTGGGATGCCTACGTGAAACAAGCGCTGGAAAATCCGTTAAAATAGACCATGGCAACTCCCAGCGGCACGATCACGTTACTCTTCACCGATATTGAGGGCAGCACCAAGCTCTGGGAAGCCCATCCTGAGGCACTGGGGATCGCACTCGCTCGCCACGATGCCTTGCTCCGCGAGACAATTGAGGCGCACGCTGGCTTCGTCTTTAAGACTATCGGCGATGCGTTTTGCGCCGCCTTTCACACCGCACCCGAGGCACTCGGAGCCGCGCTCATCGCGCAGCAGGTGCTGGCCGCAGAACCCTGGCCGGGTGGTTTATCGATCAAGGTTCGCATGGCGCTGCACACCGGAGCTGTCGAGAGCCGCGACAATGACTACTTCGGACAGCCGCTCAACCGTGTCGCACGACTGCTTGCCGTCGGGTACGGTGGACAGACGATTCTCTCGCAAGTCACCTACGATCTAATACGCGATAGCCTCCCCCCACAAACGACACTCAAAGATTTAGGAGAGCATCGGCTTAAAGACCTGGCGCGACCCGAACAAGTCTTTCAGCTCGCCCATCCCAACCTTGACGCTGAGTTTCCTCCGCTGAAGTCGCTCGACAATGTCGCTCTGCCTAATAATCTGCCCCAGCAAGTCACAAGCTTCATCGGACGCGAGAAGGAACTCGCCGAATTACAGGAGCGGCTGGCGATAACCAAACTGCTGACGCTGACAGGGGCTGGCGGTAGCGGTAAGAGCCGGTTGTCGCTCCAAGCCGCCGCCGAGCTTCTGGATACTTTCCCAGACGGCGCGTGGCTGGTCGAGCTGGCGCCGCTCGCCGACCCGAATCTTGTCGCGGCTACCGTGGCAAGCGTTCTGGGCGTCAAAGAAGAAATAGGCAAGCCGATTCTGACCACGCTCACGGAATCTCTCAAGGCTAAGAATCTTTTGCTCTTGCTGGATAACTGCGAGCATGTCTTGGATGCGAGTGCAAAACTTGCCGACGCGATTATCCGAAACTGTCCCGGCGTCAAGATTCTGGCGACGAGCCGCGAAGGACTGGGAATTGCGGGCGAGGCGACGTATCGTGTGCCGTCGCTCTCACTACCCGATCCCAAACAAGTTCAGACGGCGGAAAGCCTGTCGCACTTTGAGTCGGTGCAACTGTTCATCGCCCGCGCCATGCAGACCAATCCCGACTTTGCCGTCACCAACGCCAATGCCCCGGCGCTTGCCTCGATTTGCTTTCGTCTCGACGGGATTCCGCTTGCCATCGAGCTTGCCGCCGCCCGTGCCCGTAGTCTTTCCGTCGAGGACATCAACGCCAAGCTCGACCAGCGTTTCCGATTGCTCACTGGGGGAAGTCGAACGGCCTTGCCGCGTCAGCAAACGCTTCGCTCGCTCATTGACTGGAGCTACGACTTACTCTCCCCTGCGGAGAAAGCGCTACTATGTCGCCTTTCCGTGTTCGCCGGCGGCTGGACACTGGAAAGCGCCGAAGCCGTTTGCGCGGGCGGCGACGTAGAAGACTGGGAAGTGCTGGACTTGCTCACATCGCTGTGCGACAAAAGCCTCGCCGTCGCCGAACCGTCGGGTACGAGCACGCGCTATCGCCTGCTCGAAACCGTGCGCCAGTACGCCCGCGACCGCCTACTGGAAAGCGGCGACGGGGAAACCTACCGCGATACGCATCTGGCGTTTTTCCTCGCTCTTGCCGAAGAGCTGGAGCCACGGATCAACAGCCCTCAGATGAAAGAGACTCTGGATCTTTTGGGAGAAGATACCGACAACTTCCGCGCCGCGCTGGATTGGAGCGGAGACTCGCCCGAACGCGCTGAAGTGGGCCTGCGGATCGCTCTGGCGACGAGTTATTTTATCAACCACCGTATCTCTTTCACCGAAGGATGGGAGCAGGTGTCGCGTGCGATGGCATCACCTGAAGACGTGAATCCGAGTCTGCGCGCCAAGGGATTTTATACGCTGGGTACGTATGCCAACGCGTTCCAGGACCTAGAGAACGCAGACCGCTTTCTGCAACAGAGTTTGGAGATCCGGCAAGCATTAAACGAACGCCTCGGGATCGCGGAGACGCTCAATGCACTGGGGACGTTAGCCACCTACCAGAAGGACTATGCGCTCGCTCAGCAGCGCTACGAGGCGAGTCTGGTAATTCAGCGGGAGCTAGGCAATCGGAAAGGTATCGCCGCCGCGCTCAACAACTTAGGAAACTCCGCGATGCGTCGAGACGATACGGCGGCGGCGCTTTGCTTTTACGAAGAAAGTTTGCAGATGAAACGGGAGGATGGCGACCCCCATGGCATCTATGTCGCTCTCCTCAATCTGGGCGGGATGAATATGATCCTCCAAAATTACGACATTGCCGGGGCCATGTTTCGGGAGTGTCTCAGCATGAGTGTGAAACAAAATAGTAAGCCAGCGATTGTGTGGACGCTGGAATCCTTGGGCGCGTTTCTCGCCGCCACGGATTCTCTAATAGATGCGGCGTGGGTGTGGGGTCAGGCGGAACGGCTGCGCGAGGAAACGGGTGAGCCGCTACCGATTCAAGACAGGGAGGAGTTGGACGCGCGGGTTTCCGTCGCCCGCGCCGCGCGGAACGACGATGCTGCTTTTGATGCCGCGTGGCAGGAAGGCCGTGCGATGAGTTTGGAGCAAGCCGTTGCGCTGGCTCAAGAAAAGAGTTCTTAAACCATGTTGGTGAGTATCTTCAACGATGTCCTCGGCCCCGTGATGCGTGGGCCAAAATAGTCACGTCTGTGCCCGACAAGGTATACTTTTCATCTTGGAGAATCGCTGAACAGGAGTAAAACGATGACACTAACGCTTGAGGTCTTACCCGAGACTGCCCGCCGCATTGCGGACAACCCCGAGGCGCTACGCCGTGCGGGGGAGATAATAGATGCCGAGTTTGGCGCAGACGCAGAGGAAGACGATTACAAGCTCACCGCCGAAGACATTGAAGCGCTTAAGCGAG
This sequence comes from Armatimonas sp., assembly GCA_031387365.1. Lineage (GTDB taxonomy): Bacteria > Armatimonadota > Armatimonadia > Armatimonadales > Armatimonadaceae > Armatimonas. The sequence goes on from JANNDD010000672.1 coordinate 3,698, forward strand.
GTGCTGCGGATATTGACGCAGGGCGCGTGAGCGATGGCCCTACTAATGCAGCTCGCAGACGAGAAAAGATCCTCCAGAGACTTGCTCAGCCTCAGGAAAAAGCTGCGTGAGCTTTCCGCTTTCCTGGGAAGAATCTGACGATGCACAGGTGGTCTTAGAGGAAATCACCAATAAACTTGCTCCCGAGGCCGCTTTGCGCTTCGATGTTGCCTACCAGGAATGTCTCAAAAACCTGTGCCACAAAATTCCAGAAGACATAGAGCTAGGCTTTCCTCCAACACTCAACGAAGACGCTTCGCTCGCTCTGTCACGCCCCACCTACCGCGCCAGATTCGAGACCACAAAAACGCGGGCACGGCGCTCCTCGGTCGGAGTCTGGTACATGTTCTTCTGGTTGCTAGATGGCGATGGCGATCATATTCCCGAGACACTACGAGTGGTAAGCGTAAGGCATGGGAGCGCCCCGCCCCAGTGGCGCGAAGATGAAGACGAAAACACACCCTAAGGAGAGCAAAGACTATGCTCGTCAGTATTTTTAACGATGTCCTCGGCCCCGTGATGCGCGGCCCTTCTAGTTCACACTGTGCGGCGGCGCTTCGGATCGGGCGGCTGGCGCGGGACTTAATGGGCGGCAAGATAGATAAAGTGCTGGTGGAGTTTGATAGAAGCGGCTCGCTGCCGACCACGCACGCCAGCCAGGGCTCGGACATGGGCCTCTTCGGTGGCTTGCTCGGCTGGGATGCCGCCGATGCGCGCCTGCCGGACTCGGACAGGGCACTCCGAGACGCGGGAATCGCGCTGTGCATCGAGACGATTGACGTGGGCGACCCGCACCCCAACACCTACCGCCTGACCCTGACTAATAGCCACGAGACGCACACGCTCCACGCCATCTCGACCGGCGGCGGGATGATCGAGGTGCTCCGAATTGACGGCCAGTCCGTCTCGTTTTTCGGCGACCGCGCGGAGCCGCTGGATGCTCTCGGAATACCAGGGCGTGTTCTTCAGCCCGTACTCCCCGTGCTCACGCTCCCCGACACCAGCGTCCCGTTCAAGAGCGCCCTGGGAATGTTTCGCCACGACAATGGAAAAGAAACACCGCTCTGGAAGCTGGCGGCGCAGTACGAGGGCCAGCGCGGCGGGCTGACAGAGGACGAGGTGCTCGCCAAGGCGCTCGATCTCATCCAGATCCTGCGCCGCTCAATCGCGCAGGGAATCGCCGGGACGCACTACGAGGATCGGATTCTCGGGTGGCAGAGTGGAAAGTTCGCCGAACGGATGCAGGCTGGGACGCTACTGGGCGGCGGGGCGCTGAATCGCATCGTGCTCTACGTGACGGCACTCATGGAAGTGAAAAGCTCCATGGGCGTGATCGTCGCCGCCCCCACGGCGGGAGCGTGCGCCGCGCTCCCCGGTGCCATCATCGCGATTGCGGAGGAGCTAGAACTTGATGAAATGGAGATGGCGAAGGCGTTTCTGGCAAGTGGCCTGATTGGTGTCTTTATCGCTACGCGCTGGAGTTTTGCCGCAGAAGTCGGGGGGTGCCAGGCCGAGGGCGGCTCGGCGGCGTGTATGGCGGCGGCGGCGCTGGTTCAGCTCGGTGGCGGGACACTAACACAAAGCCTTGCAGCAGCATCCATGGCGCTGCAAAATATGCTCGGCCTGATCTGCGACCCCATTGCCAACCGTGTGGAGGCCCCGTGTTTGGGCAAGAATGTCATGGCCGCCAGCAACGCGCTCTCGTGTGCCAACATGGCCCTCTCCGGCTACGACCCGCTGATTCCCCTTGATGAAGTGATTGAGACCGCCAAGCGGGTCTCGGCCCAGATGCCCCGCGAGCTGCGCTGCACCAACCTCGGGGGGCTCTCCATCAGTCCCACGTCGCAGGCCATCGAAGAGCGCCTCGTGCAGCTCCAGCTCCGGAGACAAAATTGATGACGCCTCCCAATATCGTCTTTATCCTCGCCGACGACCTCGGTGTGCTTGACCTTGGGTGCCAAGGGAGCACGTTCTACGAGACGCCGAACTTGGATAAGCTCGCGAAAGAGGGCATGCGTTTTACCCAAGCCTACGCCGCGTGCCCTGTGTGCTCACCGACGCGGGCCTCGGCGCTCACGGGCAAGTGGCCGCAGCGCACAGGTATCACAGACTACATCAGCGATCAGATTGGCAAGCTCGGAGGGATGAAACCTGGCTTTCCTCTGCTCTGCCCTCCGGCGGCAGATCGGCTGAGCCTGTCGGAGGGCACGATCGCCAAGAAGCTCCAGAGTGCGGGCTACGCGACGGGATTTGTGGGCAAGTGGCATCTCGGCGGCGAGGGGACGCTCCCCGAGAATCATGGCTTCGAGTTCAGTGTGGGCGGCGATCAGCGCGGTGGCAATGCCCATGTCGGCCCGACCAAACTTCACAATCTGGAGCTTGCGCAGGGCGAGTGGGTGATGGATCGGCTGACCGACAAAGCGATTGAGTTCGTGGCGCAGAGCAAAGACAAGCCGTTCCTGCTCTGGTTCACCCCCTACGATCCGCATACGCCGCTGGTCGGTAAGCCCGAGCTCGTGAAAAAGTACGAAGCAAAGGCTGCCAAGCTCACCGCGGAGTTTCGCGAGGAGCCGCCCCGCAAAGACCGACGGACGCAGACGCATGCTGTCTATGCCGCGATGCTGGAGGACATGGATCGTAATCTTGGGCGGCTCTTTGCCACGCTCCCCGCCAACACACTCGTGATCTTTACCTCAGACAATGGTGGCCTCTCGACGTCGGAAGGCTCCCCTACTAGTAACGCGCCGTACCGTGCGGGTAAGGGCTGGCTCTACGAAGGCGGCATCCGCGAGCCGCTGATCGTCAAGTGGCCCGGCATCACCAAGCCTAACACCGTCAACGATTCGCCCACGATAACTCCCGACTTCTTCCCGACGTTTCTTGAGGTCGCGGGTGTGCGCCCCGAAAAGCTTGATGGTGTCAGCTTGGTTCCCGCACTCAAGGGCAAGAAACTTGCGCCACGCCCGCTTTTCTGGCACTATCCGCACTACGGGAATCAAGGCGGTGGGATGGCGGCGGCGATCCGTGACGGCGACTGGAAGCTCATCGAGTGGTTTGTGATTGGCCGTATCGAGCTCTACAACCTCAAGGCCGACCCCGGTGAGCAGCGTAATCTAGCCACGCAAGAGCCGGGTCGCGTGGCGGCGCTACAAGCAAAACTTCACGCGTGGCAGAAATCGGTGGACGCTAAGTTCCCGATAAAGAATCCCAACCCCAAGAGCGAGGCAAAGTGAGCTCTCCCAACCTTGTCTTTATTCTGATTGATGATCTCGGGTGGCGCGACTTGGGCTGCTACGGCTCGTCGTTTTATGAGACACCGAACCTGGATCGGCTGGCGGCGGAGGGCGTGCGCTTCACCCACGTCAGTGCCGCCTGCCCCGTCTGCTCTCCCAGCCGCGCCAGCCTGATGACCGGCAAGTGGCCCGCACGCCTCGGGATCACGCAGTACATCCACGACGGTCCTGGCTCACGAGGCAAGCTGGTGGACGCGCCGTTTGTGCGCGAGCTGGCCCACACGGAAACCAGCGTTGCGACAGCTCTCCGGGAGGGCGGCTACGTGACCTGGCACGTGGGGAAGTGGCATTTAGGCAAAGAGAGCTTCTATCCCGAGACCCACGGCTTCGAGGTCAATATCGGTGGCTGCCACATGGGCCACCCGCACCACGGCTACTTCAGCCCCTACCAGATTCCGACGCTCACGGATGGCTCCGAGGGCGAGTATCTCACGGATCGCCTCACCGACGAAGCCATTGCGCTGGTCGAGCGGCACGTGCAGAGCGGCTCAGAGAAGCCCTTCTTTCTCAACTTCTGGCACTATGCGGTTCATACCCCGATTCAGGTTCCCGAGGCGCTGAAAGAAAAATACCTCGCCAAGGCCGCATCGCTGGGACTGGACAAAATTCCCCCGTTTGAGGAGGGCGAGCCGTTTCCGACGGAAGAAAAACAGCACCTGCGTGTGCGCCGTCGCCGCCTCCAGTCCGATCCTGACTACGCGGCGATGGTGGAGAACCTGGACACCAATATCGGGCGTTTGGTCGCAAGGCTCCCGGAGAACACCCACGTGATCTTCACCTCCGATAATGGCGGCCTCGCCACGTCTGAGGGCTCCCCAACCTGCAATGCGCCTCTCGCCGAGGGTAAGGGCTGGATGTACGAGGGCGGGATTCGCGAGCCGCTGATCGTCTGGGAACCTCAACGCTTCGCACCTCAGCTCTGTGAGACGCCGCTCAGTAGCCCGGACTTCTACCCCACGCTTCTGGAGCTCGCCGAGCTCACACCACGCCCCGCGCAACACGTGGATGGACGTAGCTTCGTGCCACTCCTCCACGGTGAGTCTCTCCCCGAGCGCCCACTTTTCTGGCACTACCCACACTACGGAAACCAAGGTGGCACCCCCGGAGCCGCCGTCCGGCTCGGAGACTGGAAGCTCATCGAGTTCTTCGAGGATGCGTCTGTTGAGCTCTACGACCTGCATAATGACCCGTCGGAGACCACGAATCTCGCCACGCAGCACCCGAAGCGCAGTAAAGCGCTTCTCGCCTTGCTCCACACCTGGCAAGAGGATGTTGCGGCCAAGTTCCCGACCCTAGATATTTCGAGTCAGACACAATGAAACCCAATATTCTTCTTGCCATCGCCGATGACTGGTCGTGGCCGCATGCGGGGGCGTACGGCTGCACCTGGGTGAAGACACCCGCCTTTGATCGAGTGGCGCGGGAGGGCTTGCTCTTTGCGTGCGGCTACACGCCCAATGCCAAGTGTGCGCCCTCGCGTGCGAATCTCCTCACGGGGCGCAATTCCTGGCAGCTCGAAGAGGCGGCGAATCACTGGTGCTACTTCCCCGAGAAGTTCAAGAGTGTCTTTGCCGCGCTGTCGGAGAATGGCTATATCACCGGGCACACGGCCAAGGGCTGGGGGCCGGGTGTCGCCAAGTCGGAGCTGACGGGAAAGGGCTTCAATGCGAAGAAAGCCACGCCGCCTGCCAAGGCCATGGCCCCAAGCGACTACGCCGCTAACTTCGCGGACTTTCTCGACGCTCGCCCCGACAAAGCCACGCCGTTCTGCTTCTGGTACGGCGGCAACGAGCCACATCGAGGCTACGAGCAGGGCTCGGGCCGGAAATTTGGGAAGAAGCCCGGCGAGATTGACCGTGTCCCAACGTGCTGGCCCGACAATGATGACGTTCGCTCTGATCTGCTCGACTACGCCTTCGAGATCGAGCACTTCGATACGCATTTGGGGCGGATGCTGGCGGAGCTGGAGAGACGCGGCGAGCTAGAGAATACCGTGGTGATCGTGA
>JANNDD010000692.1:0-2839 GCA_031387365.1 Armatimonas sp.
CATCCGCCTGGAAGATCAATGTCACGACGACCGCAAGGATCATGTAGACCACGACCAGAGGCCGATTGGCACGTGTCCACTCGGGAGCCATGCCGTAGCGCGGGAGATACCGAGGGACAATATTTAGCAGCCCCGCCATCGCGCTTGCACCCGCAAACCAGAGAATTAAGATCGTCGAAATATCGTAGAGCGTTCCAAACGCGGGACCAAAAAAAGTCTCCGCGAGATAGGCGAGGGCGCGCCCATTGGCCTTGCCTACTTTTTTCAGGGCGTGGATCATGACATGGTCAGAGCGATTGGGATCCTCTGTGATGGTGATCTTGACCTGGTCTGTGTCTATACCATTTACTTTCACCGGCACCGAGAACTCTGACTTACCCTCTAGATACGGCTTTAGAGGAACTGCGACATTCCAGACCGGCTCTTTGACATAGGCACTATCTGGGTGAATGGAGAGCAGGACGGTTCCGGTTGTGTGCTCTTTATCCACGCTCTTTTCCGCGACCATCTTGGGGTAGTACTCATGAGCAGGGATCAGCAGCGTGGTCACAAAGCTAGAGGCGAGCAGGTAGCAGCTCATGATCGCTGCAGCAAAGAAGAGCAACTTGCGCGTGTTGGCGATACGGCCCTTGGGATTGGCATCGGTGTCGTCTTTGCCGCCTTGCACCAGGGGCATCACAGCCACACCCGTCTCGAAGCCCGAGAGCCCCAGGGCCAGCTTGGGAAAGAGCCCCAGCGCGGCTAAGAGAATCAGGCCAATGCTCCCATGGACAGCGAAGGGCTTCCCAAAGAGGTGGGGAGCCGCAGCCGTGAGCATCGCTTGAAAGTCGGCCTGGTGCTTGGGCAGATCCGCGAGCAAGAGCTGCACTCCGTGGCCGACCACCACAGCGTTGAGAAGCAAGTAGGCCAGCGTCAGAACAACCGCGATTCCCACGGCCTCCTGAAAGCCCTTGAGAAACACAGCACCGAGCAGGAGCAACAAAAAAAGCGTAATGCCTACTTGCCAGCCCGTCGGGTTGTGTTCCATGAAGTGCGCGACAAAGTGGTTCTCCCGGACGTGCGCCGCAGCATCCGCAGCGGACAGTGTCATGGTGATGATAAAGTCTGTCGCGACGAAGCCCAGCAGGATCAGCACAAAGAACTTGCTAGACCAGCTTTTGAGCAGTGCCTCCAGCATCGAGATCGAGCCCTCACCGTGAGGACTCTCTTGGGCGACGCGGCGGTAGATCGGGAAGGCCCCAAAGAGCGTGAGTAAGATCAGAACCAGAGTGGCGATGGGTGAGAGGGCTCCCGCCGCCAGAAACGCGATTCCTGGCTGGTAGCCCAGGGTGGAGAAGTAATCCACGCCCGTCAGGCACATCACTTGCCACCAGGGATGGGGCTTGTGTCCTGCCTCGTGCTCTTCTTCGAAGGCACCTTCTACGTTTGAGACATAGCCTTCGAGAAACCACTTCTTAAATTTTGCTTGCATGAGATACTCTTGTCCTAGCCTGCCACATGGACAATCGGGCGCTTACCTTGGTCGGGCTGGGCGCGACGCAGGATCTCATGGGTGAGGGGGGCGACATCTCCCTGACCCGTTAAGAAAAACTTGCCCAGAAACGAGAGGGGACTGCCGTTGACCCAGTTGAAGTAGATATGGGCCCGCCGGTTGTGCCGCTTTTGCAGCTCTAGCGCCACAGCCGCGATGGCATTCGGAACCGCAACGCCGTGGCAGCGGAGCACCCAGAACCCGCCCTCGTTGATGCCCTCCACCCGGAGCGATGACGAGAAGTTGGACGCGTCTTGAATGTAGACCTCTAAGAAGGCGTAGCGCTCCGCAGGGGAGATTTGGTGGTCTTTCTCGGCCTCAAACGTGGCGCGGGAGTACTCGGCGGCATCACGCGCCTCGGGGCGGTTTGCGATAAAGCGTACCTCAGGCTGTTTGGCAAGCTCGGCGAGCATCTGAAGGGCTTCTTCATCGAACACAATCTCATCTACCCGAAGCTCAACCGTACGCCAGACACGTGAGACGGTGGAGATCAGAAGAATTGCTAGGATGAAGAGAAACGAGATTCCTAGTCCTTCGGCTTTATTGCTGATGATATTGGCCAGAATGGTGTAGATAAAGATCACTGTCACCACGCCAAAGCCAATCAATGCGGCTCGCTCTTTTGCGCGCCAGGCCGCAATGGTCACCGCGACCGTGGCGCTGGTCATGAGTGCCAAGACGCCCGTGGCATAGGCACCCGCCTGGGCATCCACATCGGCCTGGAAAAGCAGTGTCACTAAAAAACAGATCACTGTGAAGATGACAACTAACGGGCGGTTGGCACGGGTCCACTCGGGGGCCATGCCGTAGCGTGGCAGATAGCGTGGCACGATATTGAGCAGCCCTGCCAGCGCACTCGCGCCCGCGAACCACAGAATCAGCACCGTGAAAATATCGTAGACGGTTCCAAACGTCTCACCGAGGTAGGTCTGAGCCATGTAGGCCAGCGCCCGTCCGTTGGCAACTCCAGGTTTCTTCACTGCAGAGAGCTTGTAGAGGGCACCATCATTGACAGAAGTCACCGTCAGGATCACGGGAACTGGCTTTTCGACAACTTCGGGGGTGCCCTCTCCCTCCTTTGCTAGGATGGAGCTGGTACCCAGCGGGGTGGAACCGGGCACTTCGACCACAAAAATCGGCTCTTTTGCCTTCTTAGGGTGAAGGGTGATCGTGGTGCCTTTGGCGAACTCGGTTGCGGGAATCGTTCGCTCACCGGCGAGCGCGGGGAGATACTTATCTGGCGAGATCAGCGTGGCGGTGACAATACTACTGCCGATCAGCAAGACGCTCATCATCACCGCCGCTGTT
>JANNDD010000715.1:0-11786 GCA_031387365.1 Armatimonas sp.
GACCTCACTCGGGACGGGCGAGTCGGCGTCTTGCCAGGAAATATACGAGCTGTAGGCCATGGAGAAGTTCGACTCATGGTAGCCCGTCAGTGGCTTCTCGCAGGAGAGAACGATGCTGGGTTGAACAGTATCCTGCCCGAGGCGCTGGGCCAGCACCTGATCCATACTGACGCCCCCATGGAGCACGGCTCCTCGGGTGAGCGCAGCTCCAGAGAGAATACCGCCGGTCATGCCCGGGTGGATCCCTACTCCTGTGGAGGGCTTATTGAAGAGGCCACTGATCACATTGAGCTTGGTCTTGAAGGGTTCCAGTGGCGCAAGACACTTGCCGAGCTCCATTTGGGCACCCTCACCCTTGGCTCCCCAGTTATTGGGGCTGATGCCCGTTCCCATGAACTGAACCACGAAGCGCTTGGGAGGTGTGGGGGTGGTCTGCTTGCTAGTAAGGGGAGCCCCCCATACCGCCGCCGACTCCAGCCACGGGAGGGTCATGGCAACACCGGCACCCCGGAGCAGAATGCGCCGTGAGAGTGCGCGTTTGGTCGTTACTTCTTCGTTTTCGTTTGACATGGTTTTATGCGTCCTTTGTGGGAGTGATCGGTGACACCCGCCGGTTACGAAACTGTGGGCTGGTGACAATCCCTTCCACCAGTGTGTTAAAACGATAGTTATTAGTGCTCAGACGCTTGCGTATCTCGGCGAGCAGGGGCTCGTCCGAGGGCAATAGCGTTCGTCCTAGTGCATAGGATAGTAGTTTTCGGCTAAAAGTGCCAACAAAATCTTGCTGGCGCTTCAGGCGAATGAACTCCTGTAAACCAGAGACTCCTGCAAACTCCTTGCCACCAGGGAAGGGAGCGCGGTTATCCACTGCTTTTCCGCCGCCGTCTTGGGTGCGTCGCTCACCGATGGGGCCGAAGTTCTCAAACACGAGGCCGTAGGAATCAAAGCGTGCGTGGCAGCCGCTACAGGCGGGGTTCTTACGGTGAATCTCCAGTGCCTGACGCAGGGTCTTCTCCCCCAGCTCACTCTCGTCCTTGGGAAGCTCCGGGACTTTTGCAGGGGGCGGAGGAATCTGCTCGCCCAGCACGCGCCGCACGACCCAGTAGCCGCGCTTGACCGGGCTAGTACGCAAACCGGAAGCATTCTGGGTCAGGAAGAGCGCCATGGGGAGCAGCCCACCACGGCCATAAGTAGCGGCGTTGTCTACCCGCACCCAGTCCTCTCCCTTAACGTCTATCTCGCTCATGCCGTAGTGCTTGGCCAAGGTCGCATTGACAAACGTATGCTTGCCAAAGAGCCAGTCCAGCACCGAGCCATTGTTCTGGAATGTGTCGAGCATGAAGTGGAGTGGTTCCTCGAACATGGACTGACGGAGGTTGTCGTTGAAGCTGGGGAAGCGCGTTTTATCTACAGCGTTGTGCTCCTCAAAGCGGCGGAAGTCCAGCCAGTTGCCGCCGAACTCGGTGGCAAGTGCACGGGTTTTGGGGCTCTTGAGCATACGCTGTGCCTGCGCTATCAGCACGGTGGGCTTCCGAAGCTCGCCCTTTGCGGCGAGCGCTAGAAGCTCGTCATCGGGACTCGAAGACCATAGAAAGTAGCTCAGGCGGCTGGCAATGGCGTAGTCAGAGAGCTGCTGCGTTTTCTGAGGCGTAACCTCTCCCCCGATAACCTCTCCCCTAGCCCCTCTCCCGGGCGCTCGTCCCTCGCTGGGAAAGGGGAATGCAACCTGGATGGTTCCCCCTTTCCTAAGGAGCTTGCGACTGCCTGGGGGAGAGGTTATCGGGGGAGAGGTTTCCTGATCAAGGCGGAAGAGGAAGTTGGGCGACATCAAGATCCACACGACCGTGTCACGGATCGCGTCCTCGTGTGTGAGTGCCTCTTTTTGGCGGAGCTTGGTGTAGAAGCCTAGTAGCTCGGTGCGGTCTTCCTGAGTGAGTGGGCGACGGAACGCCTTCTGGGCAAACTCCAGCAGGGCTTTTTTGTGCACCGGCTCGGCGGCGAGGCGGTCACGCTCCTCTTGACGGATATCAACCGATGAGCGCTTAAAATAGTCCTCATAGGCCGCCAGGGTCTCTGGCACTGCGCCCATCCGCTTGGCCTTGGCGAGATAAAGATCACAGTAGCGTTGGATCAGATCCGTACCTGCACAAGCACGATCCTCCGACTTGACGAAGTTAAACTCGGGATCGCGGGTGACTTTAATCGTCTGGGCCTCATTGCGCTCGTAGAAGATTCCTTGGAGAAACGTCTGCTCATTATACGAAGCCACGATCGCAAAGTCGCGCCAGAGCGCATCAAGCTCCTGCTGGCCTTTCGCATCGAGAACCAGCTCGCGTAGCGGGGCATCGTCACGGAAGTAGCTAACGGCGTTGTGTGTCCCACCCGTGAGAACACGCCCGGTGCGCTGGAAAATATTGTCGGATTCCATCAGCCCGCGCTCATCAATAAAGTACGCATCGGGGAAGAGGCGACTAAAGGCCGAGAAGCTTGCTAGATAGGGAGCACGCTCCGCCTCGCCGAGGGGCGCAAAGAGATCGGAATCCACCGGATCGGTGATCATCACGGGCTCTTTCTCTACCTTGCCCAGTGACCCTCCCTTGACCGGACCTGGCCGCGTAGCCGGGACGCCTCCAATCTGCAGGAGCTTGGGATTGAACTTGTCGCGGGAGGTGGCGTACTGACGGTCTTTCCACAGGACATTGGTGAAGCTGCCTGCGGAGAACTCATTGGGAACTCTAAGGTTGCTAAAGCGCCAGGCGATCTTACGGCGCAGTCCACTGATCCAGTTTTTGAGATCTACACAGCCTTTTTGCGCGTCGGTGGCGCTCTCGGGGAGCGCATTGAACTTCGCTTGAAGACTTGCGATGGGGCCGACTTTATGCTCGGGGGCGCTTGATGTCAGAAGATTCCAGATCGTCTCTAAGTACTTCGCGCTAATTTTCTCCTGCGCTGCGACCGTTGCGAGTGTTAGTGTGCCCGCAGAGTGCTTGAGCTTCCAGGCGGCGTAAAAATAATCGGTTAAGTCGGTGGGCTGGCGCTTGTAGAACGCGACGATACGCTGGGTGCAAAACTTATCGCGGTCGGTCTGGCCTAGCACAGGATGAGATGCGAACGCAAGGCCCGTGGACGTGAGTGCCAGGTGATCCCCGATGTCTTTTGCCGCCGCTAGGTATTTCTTCGCCAGCGCAGATGAGACCGTCAGCGACTCGCCGGAGTTGTCAAAGCCTTCTTGGTTGGCAGGGTCCACGGGGAACTCTTTGGTGGGCCGTAGATCAACGCCGGTCAGATCGCGGATGGTGTAGTCGTACTCGCGGTTGCTCAGACGGCGTGCTAGCACGGGGCCAGGGTCGCCTGATGTTCGCGCTATCTCCCTCTGCCGTACCGCACGAATCCAGGCGATCACCGCCTCACGCTGCTGGGCCAGCGGCTGCTTGCTGGTGCTGGGAGGCATGTCTTTGATACCCAGGCGATCCATCACCAGTATCCAGTGGGGGAGCTCCTTTATCACCGATGCCATGGTGGTGTAGGAGGTCAGATTAAGCTGGGCCTGGGGCTTGTCTTTACCATGACAGGGGGCACAGTAGGTCTGCATAAAGGGGCGGACTGTGCTGGTGAAGCGTTTCTCAAGCTCTAAGCGCGTGGGCTCAGGAGCGGAAGCACGGGGTAGCGCGGCACCTGAGGTGGCGGCCCCTGTCCAGAGGAGCATCGCAGGAAGCGCGAGGGTGGCTCCCACTGCGCTTAGTTTGTAGGGATTGAGCTTCAACATACGGTTCATAGATGCAAAATAATAGCACATGCGGCTCGTTTTATCTACTTAGGGTAAGATTCTCTGGGGGAATTGTACAAGGCAGGCTAGAGTGCAATCACCCGCTGTGCAAGCACAACCTCGCGGCTGTCATTGGTGGCAATCAGTGTGAGCCCGCCACGTTTTTGCTGCTCCGCGACCAATTCAGCCACTAGCGCGACGCCTTTGTCGTCGAGCGCGAGCCCGGCCTCATCGAGCAGCAAGACGGGGGGCTCGAACAAGACGGCTAATGCCAGCTTTACCCTCTGTCGCAACCCCGATGAGTACTGCCCAATCGGGTCGTCCTCGCGCCCCGAGAGCCCGACGCGTGTGAGCGTGGCGGCGATACTCTCTGGAGAGACGCCACGCACATCGCAGAAGAACTGCAAGTTTTCATGGGCGCTCAGCTCGGGATAGAGCATCAGATCCGGCGAGACGTAGCCACAGAGCCGCCGCCGCCGTGCCGGATCGCTCTCGTCGGTAGCGCCGATCTGGAGCGCAATCTGGCCCTTTGTCGCCCGCAATAGCCCCGCCACCAGCTTGACCACGGTGCTCTTGCCGCTACCATTGGCTCCCGTGATCGCGACTGTCTCGCCGCCCTCTGCCACAAAGGCAAAGTCACGCAGCACGCGCCGCATCCCGTAGCGCTTCTCGACGCCCGTCAGCTCAAGTTGGATATTTTGCAGATCGTCCACTAGGAGACCAGCTCCAGCAAGATACCTAGAATCTTATCCAGTGCTTCAACGGGATATTCGTTTACGTCTATTGTGGCATGCTTGTCTTCTAGCCGCAGAAAGCGCCAGCGATCCCCCGTGGTGACACAACCGTAGAGAAAGCGCAGGGGCTTGCCCTGTTTTTCGTTAAAGCGTTGCGCCGCTACCAGCTCAGCCAGGCACTGCCCGATGCCGCTGGGAATGTCCTCACGCTTTGCCTCGACCACGGCCAGAACGGGGGCGACAACTTCTGTCCGTTCGGGTGAGCGAGAGAAGAGGTAGTCACAGAAGCCAGCCAATCCCAGCTTACGGTCCACGGTGAAGTCCACGCCAGAGTGGAGCGAGACCTGCCGGTGCTTCTGTTCAACCACCTCCATGAGAATGGGAGCGATAATAAACTCCGAGCGTGCCTTCTCGGTCTGCATGTCCAATGCAAGCGGCAGATAGCGCTGCATCGTCATCCTCAGAAAGTCACTGGGCACAGCAAGCGGCGGCGTCGGAAACAGCGGCGTGTCACGCTCGATAGTCAGCCCGAACTGTGACTGAACCTCGGGGAGAGTGAAACGATTGTAGGCCATGTTCCCATTCTACCGCTTTATGCCCGCCTTCTGGAGCCGCGCCACGACCGCTGGGAGCTTGTAGTAGCGGGCATAGGCCAGCGCGTTTCCGCCTTTCCAGTCCATTTCCGAGGGGAGGGTTGCCCCAAGATCGGGCTTTCGTGCCAGAAGCGTGTCCAGACAGTGCAGCGCCGTTTTTGTCTTCGCAGTGATGAGTAAAAACAGCGGCGGCTCCCTTCGCGGCCCTTGCCATTGACATACGCGCCACGCCGCAACAAGTCCTCCGCTACTTCCCACTGCCTTGCGTCCAGCGCGATGCACAGCGCCTGGCCCAGTGTTTTGGGGCTGGCCCCTTGCGCAAAGGCACGCCTGACGGCAGCCAGGTCGCTCTTACGCACAGCGGCGTGGAGTGCCCGGTTGGCGGGGGTGTCCGGGACAATCAGCTCCTGCATGGTGATCCCATTGCATCGCTGTCGCGTTTTGCACACCCTGGCTCGGGTGAACAAAAAATAAGTGAGTGCGTCCGAGAATATACTGTAGGATGAAGGGCAGCAAATGGCACTGGCAACTTTCTGGAATCGGGGCATCGCGACAATGAACAACGACACGGCTCTTATTGCACGCTGTCAAAAAGCGGATGTCGCCGCCTTTAATGAGATCGTCGGACGCTATAAGGGCAAGATCTACAACTACCTCTATCGCATGACGGGCAATGCCGAAGACGCGGAGGATCTCACACAGGAAGTCTTTGTGCGGATGTACTCGCATATTCATAGCTTTCGTGCGGAGGCGAGCCTCTCGACCTGGCTGTTTCGCATTGCGGGAAATCTCTGTGTGGATGCGTTTCGTCGGCGGAAAAAAGAGCGCGGCATAGTTTCGTCGCTGGATGCTCCGATTTTTAGCGACGACGAAGACTCCAACGCGACCCGTGATGTGCCGGATCTGAAGGCCGCGCCTGAGATTTTGTTCTCGCGAAAAGAGCTTGGGGGGCAGATTGAGACAGCTCTCGCCAAGCTACCGCCCAAGCTGCGCTCCGCCGTAGTTCTGCATGATGTGGAGGGGCTGGCCTACGAGGAGATTGCTGCTGTCGAGGGCATCCCACTGGGCACGGTCAAATCACGCATCTTCAATGCACGTGTGGCCTTGCGAGAGTACCTGCGGCCCTATTTGGAGTCGTGAAAGTCGTAAAAAAGTCGTAAATAAAATGGCAAGCATGTTAGATTGTAATAAAATTCAAGCGGGGCTCTCTGAGTATATAGACAGCGCACTTCCCGAGGAGCTCGCGGAGGCCACTAGGGCGCACCTGCGCTCGTGTGCCGTCTGCACGAAGATCGCCGAGGAGCTGACCCAGACTAGCCGCTTACTGGCGTTCCTGCCGCGCCCGGAGCCCTCTGAGAGCTTTGAGAGGAAGCTGACCCTGCGGCTGGCGGGGCAGGCGCTTCGGCCAAAGCCGATCACGCTGGGCGAGAAGCTCTCCGCTTGGTGGATCCGTCCGCGTGTTCGACCCGCCGTAGCATCTGCGCTGGCAGTGGCGGCACTGATTCCGCTGGTCGTTGTGCGCGTGCGCCCTGCCTCGCCGGTTGCGCTTCCCACGCACATGCAAACCGTTACGGAGAATAGGGAAGTGGAGCAGGCGCTTCAGGAGCACCTCACCGCAAAGACGAGTGAAGCTTTCGGGGACTCCTCGGGCTTGCTACTTGCCTCGGCGCACAACGAGCTAGAGCCGGGATCGTAGGCTCACGCATGTGTCACTATCGCGCCGTTCTCCTCGTCCCGTTTTTTCTCTCGGGTTTCGCTCTTGCTCAGTCTTCTCTGACAAAGCCAAAGCCCGTAAAACCCGTAAAAACGCCGTTTGTACGACTCAATGCGGGCCTGGGTAAGCAGATCCTGCGCCGGATGACTAAGGCAGAGCTGACCGTCTCTTTTTTAGGGCGTGAGGTTACTGTTGGCAGTGATGGGCGTAACACCGAGCAGTGGGTGAAGCGGGATCCTAAGCGGGGAATTCGCCGTGAGTCCATCAAGCCTGAGGGGATCTTACTGGTAGACAACCAGAAGAGACAGTTCCTCGTGAATCAGAAAGAGAAGCTCTACCGGGAGGGCAAATCCCAGCTCGCCGAGTTTCAGAAACGTTACCTTGAGGCGCTGCGGGTGGGTGAGGGGACACTGATTATCGAATTTCAGGGCCAGGATAGTATCGCGGGGCGCCTAGCGGATGTGGTTTTGGTGCATCCGGCGGCAGGGCGCGCGGGATCGTCGCGGCGTTTCTGGGTGGATCGCGAGACAGGGCTGCGGCTCCGTACCGAGGAGCGGGCACAAGAGGGGCGGATTCTCTCCAATACCTACTACCTTTCTCTGGAGCTAAACCCGGTTCTGCGCGACGAAGACTTTGCGCCCCCTCCGATTCCTGCGGGGTTCCCTCGCACGGTGGATACGCAGAAGCGCTATGCGACCCTTGAGGAAGCGGCAAAAGATGGGGTCATTGTCAGGCAGCCCGGCTGGCTCCCGGCGGGTTTCCGCTTACGGCGCATTACCGCGAGCCAGGGGCCTCACTCCCCGATCCATGTTCAGTGGGGCAACGACCTCACAGCGATCTCGCTTGCGCTGGTACACGGAGCGATGCCTCCGATGATCCTCCGGATGCTTGCAGGAAACGAGGCAGGCTTTGTGCAGCTTAACAACGGGGAGCGTGCCTACGCCTGGAAGTCTTCTGAGGGCTACTACATGCTCCTAGGGAACCTGCCCGACGATCAGCTCAAGCGTATCGCGGATTCCGTGAAGTAGGCTAAACGGCAGGCACGGGGATCTGGGTGAGGATATTCTGGATCACCGTGGTGTCCTCTACACCACGTGCCCGTGCCTCGGCGGAGAGAATCAGGCGGTGGGCCAGAACAAACGGAGCGAGCCGCTTCACATCATCGGGTGTCGCGAAGGCGCGGCCTGCGGTGGCGGCGTGGGCCTGTGCGGCGTGCATCAAGGCAAGAGAGCCGCGTGGGCTGGCACCGATCTCCACTTGATCGCTCTGGCGTGTGGCCGCGACAATCTCTACAATATAGCGCTGAAGGGCGGGGGCGATCACCACGGCGCGTGCCTTTTCCTGGAGCAGCACGAGGGCATCCGCATCGAGAACGGGTGTCACATTGACTAGCGGGTGGCTCTGTACTTGGGAGTTGAGAATCCCGATCTCCTGGTCCGTATTGGGGTAGCCCAGCCGCACCCGCATCAAAAAACGGTCCATCTGTGCCTCCGGAAGCTGGTAGGTTCCGGCGTGCTCGATATTGTTCTGCGTGGCGATCACAAAGAAAGGCCGGGGAAGCTTATGGGTAACACCACCCTCGGAGACCTGTAGCTCCTCCATACACTCCAGTAGCGCTGCCTGTGTCTTGGGAGTGGCACGGTTGATCTCATCGGCTAGGACAATCTGGGCAAAGACGGGGCCTGGCATGAAGCTGAACTCCTGGGTCTTCTGATTGTAGATAGACGTGCCAGTGATATCGGCGGGGAGCAAGTCAGGGGTGAACTGGATGCGCTTGAACACGCAGCCCAGCGACTGGGCGAGGGTCTTGGCCAGAGTGGTCTTGCCGACACCGGGAATGTCCTCGATGAGCAGGTGCCCCCCCACCAGGAGTGTCACTAGAGCCATCTCCACTGTCTCCCGTTTACCAATAATGACGGTTTCCACTTGCTCTTTAACGCGTTGCATGGCCGCCGCGACATCCGATTGTAGATCACTCACGGCGGCAGTGTAGCACGGTACGCTCTTTTCTGTCAATCGCATGACTACTCATCTAGCGCTTCCAGCGAGCGACCCTTGGTCTCGACGATAAACGGGAGAAAGAATAAACCGATGATGGGGACGCAACCGACGATGACTAGGGCTTTGAAGGCGGCTTCCAGACCCTGCTGTGCGATCAGCCCCACCATAAATGGCCCTGCGGCGGCGATGATGCGCCCGATATTGTAGGTGAAGCCCGCTCCCGTGCCACGCAGGCGGGTTGGGAAGAGCTCGGGCAGGTAGTAGGTGAAGCTGCCAAAGACACCAAAGATCGTCAGGCCAATCGGGAAGTAGCCGTAGAGGCGGGTCACGCCTTCCCAGGGGAAGGCGAAGGTGCCGATAATGCTAGCGGCTCCCAGAATAAAGTAGATTGCGAACATTGCCCGGCGGCCTAAAAGTTTGGCGATAGGCACTGTCAGAAGTGTCCCAATCAGCCCTCCGGTGCAGAAGCTCGTCAGCGCGATAGACTTCCAGCTCTCGACCAGCGCTTGTGTGGCAGGCTTGTCTAGCTTCTGCGCCTGAGCGGCGGCGTTGGCCATCTGCGAGGCGATCACCGACGCAAACGTGTTGCAGCTCCACCAGGTGATCATCGCCACAAGAGCCATCGCCATTCCCCCTAGCGTGGCGCGGCGCAGTGCCGGGGTGAAGAGCTCGGAGATCTTTGGGCTGGCCTTGCCTCCCTCAGTCGCCGCCTGCCACTTCTCTGGCTCCTTGATGAACATCCGGATCAGAAACGCAACAATTGCAGGCAGCAGGCCACAGGCAAAGACCCAGCGCCAGGAGGTTTCGGGGCTATCTTTGAGCAGGCCACCGACAATGTAGTAGCGCATCATGTCCGCCGCTAGCAGCCCGATCGGAGCGGACGTGTAGAGCAGCGCTCCAGCCTCCACCCGGCGCTTCTCAGGGACCACTTCGGCGACCATCGCCGCGCCCGCCGCCCACTCGCCGCCGATCCCAAACGCGACAAAGACACGGCAGAGCAGCAGCACCCAGATATTGGGAGCCAGCGCACAGAGCGCCGTCCCAACAGAGTAGATCAGCATGGTGAGTAAGAGTGTCTTGGTGCGCCCGAGCTTGTCCGTTATGCGCCCAAAAAGAACTCCCCCAATGGCCCAGAAGATCAGTAGCACCGAGCCCATGATCCCGTTCCAGAAAGGCACCGATGCCTTGGCCTCCGGGCTTCCAATGGCCTGACCTAAGAGCACGGGAATCGCCTTATCCGCCACCAGGGCATAGAGAAGCCCATCAAAAACATCAAAGCCCCACCCGAGCCACGCTGCAAAGAGCACGGTCCACTGGTAGCCGTTCATATCCAGAAAACGACGCTGTCCACTCATGCCCGGTATTATAGCTCATGACAAATCCCGTGTGTTGAGTGAACGCAATTAAGTTATACTATTGCTATCCGCCACTTAAGAAGACGAAATACTAGCTACACCTGACAACTCGTCGCCTATACCACCCTGGCGGTAGGGCGCTATTGGAGCGCCAAGGAGTAGATGATGGACGAATTCAAAGCTGAATCCACGCCCCGTCGTGGTTTTCTTGCCCGCCTTGCGGCGGGATCACTCGCCTTTGTCGCAGGGGGGCAAGCCACTACCCACGCGAACTCATCGTCGCATGCCAGTGTCCCTGTCGAAAAGGCCGAGCCCTGGCTTCTGCGGATTAAGGGAAAACATCGCCAAATTTTCGATGCCATGGAGATCAACAGTGGCTTTCCTTTGGTCATGACACATATCTGGCTCATGACCAATAAGAGTGCCTACAACCTCTCGCCAAAAGAGCTTAGTGCGGTTCTTGTCTTACGTCACAGCGCGATTGCGATCTGTATGAACGATGCAGTGTGGGCGAAGTACAAGCTCGGTGAGATCTTCAATGTCACCGATCCGGTCACGAACAAACCTGCTGAACGTAACATCTACGCGACGACCAAGGGCTTTGCACTGCCCCCCATGGCGGAGGCAGCGATGGATAACTTGAAGAGTCGTGGGGTTATTCTCTGTGGGTGCAACATGGCGCTCATGCACTTCTCCGAAGTCGCGGCGGAAAAGATTGGTGCTGCAAAAGACGCCGCGCTACAGGAGTGGATGAAGGGCCTCCTCCCTGGTGTCACCCTTGTGCCCTCCGGTGTGCTTGCTGTGGGACGTGCGCAGGAAAATGGCTGTACGTACTGCAACGTGACCTGATCCTCTTCCTCAGCCACTGGGGCAATCTGACATGTATTCAAGATTTGCTCCAGTGGCTGAGTTTGCCACGGGGCGCGTTTTTTTGGGGGAGGGCAGCGCAATTCGGTCTTATCCCAATGTTGCTGGGGTTACTCACCAATAACGCTGGAGCGGAAAATCACGAACGGTTTGGGGCTCGCCGGGGAGGGCTTGCCAGATATGGCGCTCGGGCATTTGTAGGGCGGTGAGGGGGCCGCTGCGGCACGCTCCCGTGTCTATTCCGATGCGCCACGGGTCGGCTTCGGGCTCAGCGGTCGGGGTGTGACCGTGGATGGTAAGCCGACCCGAGCGATCTGCGTAGCCGATAAACTCCCAACGTATCCAGAGTAGCGTGTCCGGGTGTGTTTCCTCAACCGGCTTGCCGCGCTCCGTCCCGGCGTGCACCCAGACGCAGTGCGCTAGCTCGGGGAAGCGCTCGGTGGGGGCTTTCCAGTAGGTTTTTAGCAAGGAGAAGTAGCGGGCAAGATCACCCGGGCACTCGCGCTTGAAGCACGCGGGTGGGTCGCGCTCCCAGCTTCGCATCGTCTCGATTCCGCCGTTGCGAAACCAGTCGAAGTCGTCGTAGGCGATCTGGCACGGGTGTGTGTCCGTGAGATAGGCCGCCGCCATGTCTTCGTGGTTGCCCCAGAGTAGCACCGTGCGCTCCGGCGCCGCGTCGTACTCCGCCAGCAAACGATTCACGACGGCGCGTGAGTCCGGGCCACGGTCAATCGCGTCGCCCAGGAAGACCGTGAT
>JANNDD010000052.1:0-5093 GCA_031387365.1 Armatimonas sp.
GGCAATCGCCCAGCCCATCTGTCGGGCACGCTTGGCAGAGACCAGCACCTGGTAGACACCAGAAAGCTCGGTGGTCATCTTGGCAAAAGTCATCGTGACCACGGCAACATCTATGAAAGGCAGAACCGTGGCTGCCGCAGAGACAGTCGTGTAGGTCAGGACGATGGCATTGGCCTTGCGATCCAGCTCGTCCCAGTCGGGCTCCATGTAGCTCATATCTTCATTCCTCATCGGGGGCCAGGGGGTCGGGCCGCGTTTCTTGTCGTCTTCCTCACTACCAAAGGCTTCCTTGACCTTTTTCTTGGCCTGGTCACCCAGCAGCTTGGCAACAGAAAAAATATTATCACTATCCGGCATATTGGTTATTATCCTACCCTCATAGACAGAGAAACGGTATCCTGGGTTGCATGTCCCGAGTCGTGATGCGCCAGGAGTGGCACGAGCTTTTGTTTCTTCACTGGGAGATCTCTCCAGAAGCGGTGCAAGCACGCCTCCCCGAGGGCCTAACCGTAGACACTTTCGAGGGCAAGACCTATCTGGGGCTGGTGCCCTTCACCATGCGCAACGTCCGCCCGGTCTGGTCGCCGCCCGTGCCGTGGCTCTCGCACTTCCATGAGACCAATGTCCGTGTCTATGTTCGGGATAAATCGGGCCGCGCAGGAGTGTATTTTTTCAGCCTGGAGGCCGCCAACCCCATCGCGGTCGAGCTCGCGCGTGGGCTCTTCAAGCTCCCCTACCACTGGGCCAAGATGACAATGGAGCACACGGGTTCCCAGATTCGCTACTCCAGTGAGCGCCTGAGCCACCCGCCCCGCCCTGCCTACTGCTACGTGACCTATGGCCCCCAACCAGGCACTGTGCTGGACACAGCAGTCCCCAGCACCCTGGAGCACTTTCTCATCGAGCGCTACACACTCTTTAGTGTCGCAGGAGGCTCGCTGTTCTCAGGAAAAGTCGTCCATCTCCCGTATCAGTTCCAGCCCGCTGCGTTCACTAATCTTAACCAAACTCTCACCCACGCCGCCGGGTTCGTGCTGGACATGCCGCCGCTACTCGCCCACTACGCGCCCGGTGTGAAGGTGGATGTCTACGCCCTAACCCCCGTCTGACGGGGTGTGCGGGTATACTTCCCCCATGTCAACCATTGTTGTGGTGCGCAAGGGCGCTCAGGTGGCAATCACAGCCGATACACTGACCAAGTGGGGCAGCCAAAAAGAGAGCGCGGCCTATGTTGCTAATCATCAAAAAGTGATGCCCGTGGGTAAGGGGTTTGTCGCCTACTGTGGGCCGTCGAGTGCGCGCCACATGCTCAAGAACTACTTTGGAAGCCTCAAGACCCCGCCCAAGTTCACTGACCCGGAAGATATCTTCGCCACCTGGCTACTGCTGCACCATGCGTGTAAAGAGCGCTACTTCCTCAATCCCAATGAGGACACCGCAGACTCCGTGGAGTCCACGCGCTTCGATTGCCTGATCGCCAGCCCCCACGGGATCTTCGGGGTCGGTTCCCACCGTTTGGTGCAGGAGTTCACGCGCTTCTACGCCTATGGGAGCGGGATGGAGTACGCTATGGGGGCGCTCTGGGCGCTCTACGACGACCCCGCGCTGGATGCCCAAGCGCTGGCGATAAAGGCCATCGAAGCCGCTGCCGAGTTCAACGACGCCACCGGCCTGCCGGTAATCTGCCACACGGTGAGGCTAGTGTAACTAATCCCCACGCATAAATGCGGGGGCTTTGACAGTAACTACAGCCTAGGCTGTAATCCCGTCCATAGGGCAAGTTACATTGCCCCGTGCCTTGAACGCAATATTCACAGCCGCATTGAGGTCGGCATTGAGTTCGAAGCCACACTCAAGACACTTGAATTTAGACTGAGATTGACGATTATGCTTATCGCAATAACCACAAGCAGAGCACGTTCGGGAAGTGTAGGCGGGATCAACCAGAACTACAGGAATCCCAACACACCTTGCTTTATACTCAATCATCTGGAGCAGTTGGTAAAAGCTCCAGTTTCCAAGCTCAAAGCGCATCTCCCGGTTAAAGCCGTTCCCTCTCTCCAGAATCCCACTGAGGTTTTCAAGAGCAAGTGCCTTACCGAGCTCCGACGCAGATTCGACAAGCCTGCGACTGATGTTATGGTTCACCCATTTAGTGAACCGAGATTGACGACGACGCAACCGTTGAAGGTGACGCTTGGCCGACTTAGAACCACACGATTGAAGCCCCGCACGAAGTTTTCTCATACGACGGCGAAGCGTGCGAACTTCATGTCCACTGTACTGGTTGCCTTCAGAGTCCGTGGCAAGTTCAACAATGCCAAGGTCAACCCCGATGATCCCTTTACAATCGTCAATGTTGCGAAGTGGCGGGTCTTCCACGTCGCAGATAGCCATGAGATAGAACTCACCGTCAACAAAGCAAAGATCGGATTGCCCTCTTTGCCCTTCAATAAGCCGAGCTTGATATTCCCCGCAAACGAAAGGGATTTTAAGCCTTCCGCCCATCGCCCAGATCGAGACAACCTGCTTGGAAAGGTCGTAGCCCAGGATTCGAGAATCGTAGGCGATAGAGCCGTGTGGTCTAAAAGTACGCAGGGTAAGCTTGTCGAGTTTGTACGAGTCGGCAACCTTAGCAAAAAGGAGGGCAACGACCTGGGCAGTGAGTCCCGTGTCTTTGCGAATCGTATCGTACCACTGATAGTGCAGGTCAAAACGCTTAAAAACTCGTTCCTTAAAGGCCCATTGGGAAATCCTGTCTGCGGCTTTGTTAGCCGTCTCAAGAGTCCTCTTCAAGAGTTCTTTCTGCTCCGACGTAGCCAAGAGTTTGATTTGAGCAACGAGTTTCACTACGGGGATACTATCATTATAATGATAAACCCGGAAAGGCACAGTGGAAAAATTTTGAAAATCCAATCGCGGGAACTTCCATGCGGTTCCCGATTCCTCCCCGCGCCTAAAGGCGGGGGTATCCTCGGAGGCTAGTATGAAAACAAGCATAGAGAAAACAACGACAGGCTGGCGACTGCGACGCGGCGACAAGCCCTATTTTGTCCGGGGCGCGGGTGGGGCGCACCACCTCGAGGAGCTCGTGGCGGCAGGGGGAAACTCAATCCGGACGTGGGGTGCCGACGAAGCCGGGGGAATGCTGGACAAGTGCCAGCGCCTCGGCCTGACCACCACGCTCGGAATCTGGCTAGGCCACAAGGAACACGGCTTCCGCTACACCGATCCTAAAGCCGTCGCCGGGCAGTTTGAGGCAATCTGTGGCCATGTCTCCCGCTACAAAGACCACCCGGCACTGCTCTGCTGGGCGCTGGGCAATGAGATGGAAAACGGCCTCGACGAGGCCGAGACGGAGGCGATGTGGAAGCATGTCGAGCAAGCGGCGCAGTATATCCACAAGACCGACCCGAACCACGTCACAATGACGGTGGTGGCGGAGATTAGTGATAAGAAGCTGGCGCAGCTCAAGACATTGGCACCATCGGTTGATATTCTCGGAGTCAATGCCTATGGCGGCGCAGCGAGCCTGCCCGAGCGTCTGAAAAAGGCGGGCTGGACAAAGCCCTACATTATCACCGAGTTCGGGCCGCTAGGGCCGTGGGAAGTGGGTAAGACAGAGTGGGGCGCGGCGCGGGAAGAAAATAGCACCCTGAAGGCGAAGCGCTACGCCGAGAGCTATGCCAAAGCCATTGCGGGGCAGCCAAACTGCCTGGGAAGCTATGTCTTCCAATGGGACGATAAAATTGAGGGGACGGTCACGTGGTTCGGGATGTTTCTACCCAAGACCGGCGAGAGACTAGCCGCCGTTGATGCACTCTCACAAGCCTGGACCGGCAAGCCCGTGGCAAAGCCCTGTCCCGAGCTAGTGAGCCTGAGTAGCGCCGCTGAGGGCAAGAGTGTTGCGCCGGGCTCGACACTCTCCGCCACACTCACACTACGCGCTTCGGGGCCAGTGCAGGTGCGCTGGGAGCTGCGCCGGGAGAACAATACCTGGCTTACCGAGCTTCCCGGTGCGGCGGGCAAGCCGTTTACCCTACCCGCCCCCACAGAACCCGGTGCGTACAGACTCTTTGTCTATGTCCGTGATCGCAGCGGCGGCGCGGCGACGGCCAATTTTGCGTTCCAAGTGAAGTAGGGGAAAAACACATGCCTCTGACAATTGCCGCCGTGGGAGATGTTATGCTGGGAAGCGACTGGCCCTCGCCCAATCTGCCCCGCAAGAATATTCTGCTGCCTGCCGCAGCGCTTCTCAAAGCCGCTGATATTGCTTTTGGAAACTTAGAAGGCCCCCTCTGCGACGGTGGCACGGTGACGCCTGGCAAGGCCAATGCTGCACACAGCTACGCCTTTCGCACCCCAACCAAGTACGGTAAGTGGCTCCAAGAGGCGGGCTTTGACGTGCTCTCGGTCGCTAACAACCACGCCAGCGACTTCCAGGGCACGGGCCGCACGCAGACGCTCCGGACGCTAGGGCGCCTGCAAATCGCGGCGGCGGGTGCCAGCGGCGCAGCCACTCTGGTGAAGGGTGTCGCGTTTCTGGGATTTGCGACCAATCAAGTCTCGCCCAATCTCAACGCAATCGCGGCGGCGCAGGCACTTGTTCGCCAAGCAAAAAAGACGAGTACACGAGTGGTAGTCTCGTTTCACGGTGGCGCTGAGGGCGCAGCGTACCAGCACGTCCCCCGTGGCGGTGAGTCGTTCTACGGCGAGTCACGCGGCGATCTACGAAGATTTGCGCATGCCGTCATTGATGCGGGAGCCTGCCTTGTGATCGGGCACGGCCCCCATGTGCTACGAGGTCTGGAGCTCTACAAAGGGCACCTCATCGCCTACTCACTGGGTAACTTCGCCACCTACGGACGCATGAGCCTGAGGGGGCCGGGCGGCGTGACCTGTGTTTTAAGTGCCACGCTTGATGAGGGCGGAAAATTTGTGCAAGGACGCATTCACCCGATGGTGCAGACTGCGCCCGGTGGCCCACAGCCCGATCCGACAAAACAGGCGATTAAGCTGATAAAGGCACTCTCCCAGGCAGACTTTGGCAAGAGTGCCCCGCGCCTCGCCCCCGACGGGCAGTTCACTTAGAA
>JANNDD010000789.1:0-2797 GCA_031387365.1 Armatimonas sp.
CTATTTTTTGCCCTATTTGCAACAATATTAATATCTTTCAAGAATCTATTTCCTGAATTATACTCAAATACAATGCATATAGAATTATTATTACATAATAATTCTATATCATTATTGTATTTTTCGCTAACATTACAAAAAAACATATGTAATTCCAACTCTTAACACATATAAATATTCATGAATCAAAAAGGTGCTCTCATTGGTAAAGAACACCTCCTATTTTCTTAATATGCACTCAACTAATACAGGTCTTAGCCATCTGATGACTGCAACCAAGCCTTACCGAAAACGGTAACTTTATAGGCGGCCACATCAAGTTCAGTAGGTACTCCATCAACCATGAGAGTTATGGGAACAAATTGTCGTTGAATAGTCGAAATACCGAATTTATTATCAGCATACTCGCCGTGTTCGCCTTCGCAACTCCCAGACGCCTCATTCTCTCCCATCACTTTTGCAGAAGACTCAGCAGAATGGAAGAAATTCCCCGTCGCGCCTGATGCTGTATTTGTCGCGAGAATATCTATTTCTGGCAATCCCATCACCCTAATAGGCGAATAACTACTATTTATAGTAGAAGGATCTGGCATCAAGAACCAAAAATGCACACTACCTATGGTCATAGCACTCATTGGGCTTGCAGGAGTGAACATAGCACTATAGCCAACTTGTATAGTTTGTCCAACAATAATACTCGAACCACCCCAATCATCTGAAATAACATTATTTTCGGTTCGACTTTCGTCAAGATCCAAATACTCATTCTCAGTAGTAGGACTAAAACTCGCTACAGCAGAAGCAGTAGAACCTGGTAGTAACTTCTCTTTTGAACGATGAACTGAAGCACTTGACAACAATGCAACCACCACACACACGGTTCCTAATATCACTTTTAAACCTCTCTATCGATTTTCACCGAGCACTAGCCCGGAAGTTGTGGGCACTAGCCCGGAAGTTGTGGGCACTATAGCCCATCCGACACTTCAACCATAATCTGTTGTATTTCGTGATCGGTGAGAACCCTATTGTCCTCGAACAGAAAGAGTGTAGCGCAGATATTTGGAGAATACAAGGCTCCAGAAGAGAATTTAAGAAAAATATTTTTTTTCCGAGGGGCATTTTGGGATATGCTGACCCCAGCCACAGCCTGTGCCTCAGGCTTCTCATTCAGGTAGTTATCTAGGTGATTTAGGGAGATAAAAAAGTGATACAGGGACATCCCTGAGTGAAAAAGTTAGCTACCTAAATGATTTAGGGAGATAACTTTCTGGCAAAAATACTTCCCGGAGAGCCGTAACTTACTACCAGACTCACGCGTCTATCTTACTGGAGGATAGAACAATGCCACTGGATTATTTACCGACAAACGACCGTGAGCTACTTGCATGGCTCAAGAACTTCAACAAGATTGCGGCTGTTAACAAGGCAGCACTGGGGCTCACCGATGACGATCTTACAGAGCTGACGGCGGCGGAAACGAGCTTTGAGACACGCCTCTCTGCCAATGATACCGCGCAGCAGGCCGCGCTTGCGGCGACGGAGGAGAAAAATACGGCGCGTAAGGCAGCGGAGAAGCTGGCGCGGCGTAAAGGGCAGGGGATTCAGACGCGAGAGGGGGTCTCGGATGGCCTGCGTGACCAGCTCGGGCTCACAGTACGCGATGGAGTGCGCTCGGTCAGCTCTGCGGAGACGCCGATGGAGCTGGTGGCGATGCCTCACGCCGATGGCACCAACACGCTCAAGTGGAAGGCAAATGGCAATAAGCCAGGGACGCAATATCTTCTTGAGGCCAAAGTGGGCGAGAGTGGGGCGTGGGCGCTGATAGATAGCACGACGCGCACCAGCTACCCTCACACGGGCCAGATACCGGGCCAGAAAGTGCGCTACCGTGTCCACGCCAAGCGGAGCGATAGAATCAGCGGCTACAGTAATGAGGCGGGTGTGTACGGCGGCTAGGACGACAGGCAGGAGAGCGACTCACCTCTAACTTTAAGGCTTTATCGCGGCACGCAGATCGTAGCAGAGCAGGCGGCGCGGCGAGCCGTCTACCCCGACTTCGTTCTGGCAGAGAGTGAGCAGTCCACGGCTCAGCGCGGGTGTCCCCCAGGACTCCCGCGCGACAAAGAGGCTGGTGCGACTCAGCTCTTTGTAGCCTTTGGGGTTCAAGTCCAGCCAGGCAAGCTGCCCGTACTCCCCCAGCATCAAGCAGCGCCCGTCCACAAGAATCAGCGATGCCAACGCGGGCGCAAGCCGGAGTGTCTTCCCGTTTAGGCTCACTTCCCACTCGGGCTCCTCGCGCCAGAGTTCCTTGCCGGTCTTGAGCTCCACGCATACCAGGGGCGCGTTTTGCGGCCCATGGCCATCAATGCCGTAGAGATAGCCATTTTTATGGATCGCCGTCATGAAGTGTGTCCCGAAGCGCTTGTTAGTCCAGAGCGGCGTGAGAGTGCCATCGGGCTTGATGTCTAAGAGTGTCCCGCCCATGCCGTAGCACTCGGAGATAAAGACCTGCTTCCCTATCACCAGGGGAGCCGACGCGTTCACGGACTCGTAGCGCCGCGAGCGCCAAGGGAAGGTCGCCTCCACTTTGCCCGTGAGAGCCTCGATCATCAGCAGCCCACCCTCCGTTGGTCGGCTGTCGCCGCCAAGAAAGGCAAAGAGGCGCCGCTTGCCGTGTATAGTCGCAGGCACAGGCGAGGCGTAGCCCGCCGTCCAGCCCTTGCCTGCCGCCCAGACTTGCTTTCCCGTGGCTTTGTCAAAGGCGACAACACTCGGCCCGGTGTCTTTGCCGACG
>JANNDD010000813.1:0-2570 GCA_031387365.1 Armatimonas sp.
TTCACGGGAAACCCAAAGCGCATCCCGGCAGCACGCAGCGTCGCCTTCAGCCAGACTTCGACCCCCTCCGGGCCGTAGATCGTGACGGGGCCCACGCCGCCTTGGGCAAGCGCTCGCGAGGCGAGGAGACCGGGTAGACCAAAGAGATGATCGCCGTGCAGGTGTGTCAGGAAGATGCGTGTGAGCTGCGATAAACGAATGTGGGAGGCGCGGAGAATCTGGTGCTGCGTGCCCTCGCCGCAGTCAATCAGCCACCACTCGCCGCGCTGCGGCAGGTGTAAGGCCGTCGCCGAGACGTTGCGCGCCCGCGATGGTGCGCCTGAGCCTGTTCCCAGAAACGTAATTTCCACGGCGGTCATTGTATCGCATCCCCGCTCCCCGAAAGTGGGTGATTCTTACCAAAGCGCTCGTCCGGAGCGATAGAGATATATGGTCTTTCATGTTTTTGGCTCGCCGTCTTCATTGGACTGCGATGTGCTGGTCTTTGCCCCAATACTTCCCGCACTTGAAGAAAGCAAAGTGCTCGCTACGACTCTCACGCCCGAGATTATGGCGCAGCTGGGCACCGACAAGAAGCTCAATGTCAACTTCGCCGTCTTGCGCGATGGTGTGATTGTCGAGACACTAAAAGGCATCCCGGATGAGACCAACAACGCGGTTCTTACTACCTATAGTTTCCACTCCCAGCTGTACCCACTTACCATCACACATGCCGTGCCGCGTGATCTGGACGCCAAGTGCCAGCGTGCGGCGCGTATTGTTCTCTCGCTCTACTCCCGAACCCCCCACCGCGAGTTTGTGAAGCGGGCGCTGGGCGGGGATTTTGCCGATAAATGCGCGATGCTCGCCGCGCTTGATCTCGCCACTCCCGTGGACTTTGGCAGGAACGGTGCGCCCGAGGATGTCTACAAGAGCATTGCGTTTCAGCTTGGGCAGGCAGTAGCGCTCGCGGAGGGTATCGAGCTCTACACCAAAGAGGCACTGGCGACGCACTTTCCTCAACTCGGCCCCGCGCTTCGCCGGGAGCCACTGACAGCCACAGATCAGCAGGCGCTGGAAGAGCTAAAAAGGCAATTTTTGGGGAATCTTGCGTATAATTGAGACATGAGTACCTTGCCACCACTGCGCCGTCTCACTCAGGGGCCGAAGTTCCACTGGTTCGGCTACTACGACAAAGAACAGTTTGACCCCACAGGGCGGTTTGTGCTTGGAATGGAGACAGGCTTCGAGGGCAGGACACCCCAGCCTGAGGATGTACTGACGGTTGGGGTAATTGACCTGGAGGAAAAAGACTCGTGGACTCCCTTAGGGACGACGCGGGCGTGGAACTGGCAGCAGGGCTGCATGCTCCAGTGGGTTCCCAAAACCAAGAGTACGGTGATGTGGAACGACCGAGAAGAGGGGCGCTTTGTCAGCCACTTTCTGGACATTCAAACAGGCAAAAAGCGCACGCTTCCCGCACCACTCTACACCCTCTCACCCGACGGGAAGTGGGGAGTCGCGCCCGATTTTCGCCGCCTCAACGACTGCCGCCCTGGCTACGGCTATAACGGTCTCCCTGATCCAAACCCCCATAAGCAAGCGCCAGAGGATGCGGGAATCTGGCGTACGGAGCTTAAGACGGGCAAGACGGAGCTGATTTTCTCGTTTGCCGATGCGCTCAAGGCTTGGCCGCAAGATGAGAAAGCTTGGGCAGGTACCAAGCATTGGTTTAATCACCTGCTCTTCTCCCCTAACAGTCAGCGCTTTATTTTTCTCCACCGCTGGCGCAAGCCCTCGCAAGGAGCTGGGTTCTCGACGCGGGTATTCACGATGGGGGGGGAGGGCAACGACCTACACCTGCTCTATCCGTACAACCGCTTCAGTCATTTTATTTGGCGCGACAGTACACACATTACTGCCTGGGCACACTTGCCCTCGCACGAGTTTAAGTTCTATCTCTTTACCGATAAAACGGACAAAACGGAGCCGATCGGGGGGGACGTAATGACCAGCGACGGGCACCTGACCTACCTCCCCCAGGAGGGCGGCAAGCGCTGGATCGTCAACGACACCTACCCCGATAAAGAAGGTTTTCAGCACCCGTATCTCTTTGACACGAAATCAGGGAAACGCACTGAGCTGGGCAAGCTCCTTGCGCCTCCTGCCTACCGCGCTGAGTTTCGCTGTGATCTGCACCTACGCCACAGTCGTGATGGGAAAAAGCTGTGCCTAGACTCTGCTCATGAAAATGGACGGCAGCTTTACCTGATGGAGGTGGGTGACTTTCTTGCTCAGTAACCTAACGTCTTCCCAGAGCCACGGGGATCGCTTGCGCCCGTGACCGTGCCGTCGGGAGTGATCAGAATCCCTTGTGCATCGCCGAGAGAGCGGGGCTTGCCAAAGACATGGCCGAGGCGCTCCAAGCCGACCTGGATTTCTGGGGGAAGCCCACGGTCGGCCCCGATCTCATCGGGGAGCCACTGGTGGTGCACGCGCGGCGCAGCGATTGCGTCTGCGATGGGCTGGCCGTGGTCAATCACATTTAAGATCACGTGAAGCACGGTGTTGATAATGGTCGGGCCACCGGG
>JANNDD010000825.1:0-3300 GCA_031387365.1 Armatimonas sp.
TTGGTGAACTTCTTTCTGACATTTTCCATGTTTATCGTGGGCAACCTCTCCAGCTTCACTTTGGATCTGGCGAAGAACACGCAAAATGTCCTGGCGAAGGGGTTCTTCACAGCGGTGCACTACCTTGTGCCCAACTTCGGAAACTTTAACTACACCAACCCGCTTGTGCAGGCCAATGTGCAGGTGAAATCCGAGGCGGTACTGCTCACGCAGAACTGTATCTACGCGGTGGTCTATGCCACTGTGCTGCTGATTCTCTCCATCCTGGTCTTTGATCGGCGCGAGGTGTGATGATGAAAAATTTCCTAGATGCGGTGCGGGGCAACCCAAAGCTCGCCGCCGGTGCACTGGCACTGCTGGCAGTCCAGGGCCTTCTTCAGGCCAGGATTGACCCGCTCCGCCGCCAACCCGCGGTTGAGCCACCCTCAGTGATCAAGTCCACGGGGGGGTTGCCCTTCGAGTACTCCCTAGCGGCGATTTCGGGTTTCCGGCAGGTGATCGCGGGCTTACTCTGGGTGCGCGCGGACTCGTTCTTCCACTCGGGCAACTACGATGCGATCTTGCCGCTACTGCGCCTGATCACGTGGCTCGATCCGAACTGGCTGGATGTCTATGCGACGGGTGCCTGGCACCTGATGTACAACTTCACCGATACCGACCAGCGCTCGGATCGCCGCTACTTGCCGGTGGGTCTTGCACTGCTCAATGAGGGAATCGCTGCGAACTCCACGGTCTTTGATCTCTATAAAGAAAAGGGCTGGAACCTTTTTGACAAAGTAAAAGACTACCCGTTGGCAGCGGATGCTTACAAAGCGGGGCGTGATGCCGATCCCAACCACGATATCAACCAAATAGAGCACCTGCTCGCCCACTGTGTCGAGCGCTCTGGTGATCCTGAGGGCGCGATTGCTGCCTGGGCGGATGCCATGCGGCGGCACAAGGTAATTTGGGATGCCGCCAAGGGTGTCGCAGGCAAGGAGGACATTGAGAGCCGCAACCGCCAGGGCTACAACAATGCGTCGAAAAACTTCCGCATCATGAAAGTCCGCAGCTACTGCCGCCCTAGAGATATCGCCCGTCTAGGTCCGGTAGAGGCAAGCTTGGGAGTTAAAGTCACTCGGATTCGCCCCCGTGTTCTGAGGGTCGAGGGCAGCTGGAACCTGGTCGGATGCCTGAAAGATCAGTACGACGATCTCAGCTTCGATGACAAGGGCGATCCCAAGTCCGCGACAATCTCTAGTGGAATCGTTATGGATGGGCCTGTTGATGGAGCGCGTATTGATGTTCGCCTGCAGAATGCTGGCTATGTCATGCCCGACTCCCAGAACTTCAGCTTTGAGGTATCCGATGACCTGACCATCATGCAGGACTCGCTTAGCTCACGCGGCGGACGACGAACTCTAAAGGGGACGCCCTATCAGTTCAATCCTGGCGGTGCAGGCGATCAAAACCTGGAGCGTGCGGGGATCTACTCC
Organism: Armatimonas sp.; assembly: GCA_031387365.1. Classification (GTDB taxonomy): domain Bacteria; phylum Armatimonadota; class Armatimonadia; order Armatimonadales; family Armatimonadaceae; genus Armatimonas. The sequence continues at coordinate 1,476 of JANNDD010000825.1, forward strand.
TACAAGGATCAAGCCAGTGCGCCCAAGGGAATCTCGGCGGCGCAAGCCTTGGCATCTGGACAGATCTCACCGGCGGGTCAGCTCCAGCTCGTGACCTTCATCTTCCCCCCTCAGACACGTCAGAAAAAGTTCTACACCCTAGCGGACCTTCCCGGGCTTCTGAGTGAGCTTAAGTCAGACCCAGCACGTATGGCTCAGCTGGAGACGAAGAAAATTCTGGTTGCAACCGAAGACAAACTCCTGCTCAGTGAGTTTGGCAAAAACCGCGACCTAGACATGAGCAAGGATCCGAAGATGTATGGCTTCAAGACCGACCTCTACGACCTGATTGTGTCCTTTAGCCCACGAAGCGCCCCGGACTTTGTCCAGGATCGCCTGGGCTGGAATGGGGAGGGCCTGAAGGACAAGCGCTACCTCCGGTCGGATGTTAAGCTCGGCCAGCAGATGCTCTACTTGAAGCTCAAGCTTACCAAAGAGGATATCAACGGGACGGACAAAAAAGTCCTGTTTGATGACAGCGCGGGTGTCGGACTGGATAAGCTCCAGAAGTAGCCCACGTGCCAAATGCATAAACGCCCCAGAGCCAACGGCTCTGGGGCGTTTATGCATTTTACGATAGGCGCTTCTGGAGCTTCGCTAGAAAGAGCGGCGCACTAGGGCCACTCACACGCACCGTGAGCCGCTCTTTGCCTTGCGTGAGAACGTCAGAGAGCCTATAGGTCTCGACATGATGCCTATGGTTTTCGACAGCAAGCGTCGGAGTTGCAATTTGCTCGCCCTCCACTTCAACGGTAAATTCAACATCGCCCTCTTGTGGTGGGCCCCAAGTGCAGACAAGCTCTACAGGAGCATCAGGCAGGCTACGTAGCGTGAAGGAAAACCAGCCGTCTTTTTCGTTAACTTGGCGGAACTTCCAGGCGCTGCGCTCGCCGCCGATAAAGCCCTCGCCGATGAAGTGATGGTCGCGCTCGGGCTGCATCTGATGAGGCCAGAACGTATCGAGGAGCTTGGTGCGCTCGGCGTGCTCTTGCGCCTCAGCGGCGCGGTAGGTGGTCTCTTGTACGTTCCAGTCCTTCGGGGAGAATATATCAAAGTAGACACACTGACGATGCCCGTGGAGCTTGTAGAACGGCACTAGGGAGATGCCCGCACGCTCAAAAGTCCTGGTTTTAGGATTGAGAAGCACAGGCGCAGGGGGAATTGTCGTGTTGAAAGGCTCTCCCCCATCGGCATCACTGGAGGGAGGTGCGGCTCCGAGATCTGCAGCGAGAACCACCGGGCCATTGAGGAGCGCGAGCTTGTCTGGTGCCCCTAGGAGTGCATCTTGACGTGCGAATAATGGGATGTCAAAGGTAACCAAGTCATCTTCATTCCAAGTACGAGTGATGGTCACGAATCCATCGGGCGTTCTCTCAACCGGCACCGGACTACCATAATCGTCAGTGCCAGCGGCGCGGAGAGCCATCCTGGCTGGCGAATCTTCAGAGTGAAGGGAACACGGAGCTCATGGGTAGATACATACAGGCGCACCGAGGTCTCTTGTGGGAACTGGGTTGCGAGTACCAGCCCAACGAGCTGCTCAGGAGCGACACAGGAACTCGACACGAACTGATTTACATACAATGTCTTGTTTGCTGCATCTTCAAAAAATACCCCATCGCCGTAGCGGGTGTGGTTCTCCCAACCCGTGCCCACGCAGCACCAGAACGAGTCCTCGGGGGTGGAGTAGGTCTTGAAGTGCCCCGAAAGCAGCGAGACAAAATAGCAAACCATGCCATCGGCGGGGTTCTGGCTGGCAAGAATGTGGTTGATACGCACGCGCTCC
>JANNDD010000884.1:0-5593 GCA_031387365.1 Armatimonas sp.
GAGACCATGCTGACACAGCTCGATGTGCTCGCCGGGGACGCCGACAGCGCACGAGCGACTCTGGATCTCTGGGCCTACGACACCGCGCCGGTTCGCATCTGGGGGCCGAATCTCTCCCAGGGAGCAAAACCTCTACAGGAAGTGAAGGCAGCGGAGCTGGTTCCTAGCAACAAGCACCCGCGCCGTGGGACACGACCCGGCTTGCTGCTGGAGCGCCTCGCCCGTGATACCGCCGTGCAGCGCTTACCCGCAGCGTGCCCTCTGCGCCTCGTCGTTTTGACCGACGGGGGAATTGACCATGCCGACGACCCAGCGCTCCTGCGTCAGGCAGCCCACCAGCTTGCAGCGCAGCACCCGAACCTCCAGGTACTGGTGATCGGGATCGAGGCGCAGGAGCGCCAAACCTGGGATCGGGTTGTCGGCCAGGAGATCCCCCGCTTCAAAGCCGTCACCTGGAGCGAGGCCGAAATAGAGCTACGCCAACTGCACTTAGGAGAAAAACCATGAGCACCACCACCGAAACACAGAGCACACAGAGCACACAGAGCACCCAAACACAGAGCACCACCGAAACACGCCGACTCTTCGTCCGGCAGCTTCCCCCCACGCTCGCCGAGCTGCCGAGCGGTGCAACCACGCCGGGCGAGTCCGCCCTGCCCGATGCGGCCCGCCAGGAGCGCTTCTACACCCAGGCGCTGGCACAGATGGAGCAGGTCATGCCCCTGCAAGTCGCAGCACTTCGGGATCAGCTCGACCGAGTAAAAGCAGCCCAGGAGCGCTTCGTGGCGGCGCGCACCGAGGAGCTTACCTGGCTTCAGCTCCACAACGAGGATGCCCGTCATGCGGAGGAGGTCATTGAGGAGAAGCTCCACACACTCCGTCAGAAGCGCGAGGCGCTCGAACAGGCCCACGAAACCCGTATCGAGGCGCTGCTCCTCCAGCGTGCCTCGGCACGCCAGGCCGCCGTCGCCGCCTTCACGATGGCGGGGTTAGGGGAGGGCACCCTCGCGCTAGAGTTCGGCGCGGAGGAAGAGTACCGGGCGCTCCCTGCGCTAGAGAGTGCCACGGCGACGGGGAGTGCCCTCGCAGCGGGGAGGGTGCTCGCGCCACGGCGGCAAGGGTTTCTCCACGGTCTGCTGCAAAACCGACTCGTGCCCGCTCCTCCCGCAATAGCAGTGGCTGACATACTCCCCGAAGCTGACACGCTCACAGTTTCACTGTCGCCAAGCCTCCCGCACCGCGTCCTCCCCGAGATATTGCTAGAGGAGGTTTCGACCCTAGCCGCACCCAAAGACGCACTGGCGCTTCAGCACGGCTTGCCGACGAGCAGCCCCACCCTGCGTGCGCTCCACGATGGGCAGCGCGGTCTGGAGTGGGTGGCACTGGTTGTCTGTGGCAGTCTCTTTGGAATCAGTGTGGGTATCCTCACCGAGCTCCTGGAGCCCAGCCGCCTCTTCCTGCGACCTGAGGAAACTTTGGGACCGGCCTTGGTCGTTGCGGTGATCGGGATCGCGGTGTTCTGGGTACTGGGACGCGTGTCGCGTGGGCTTCTGTCTCTCGCCTCGGAGTGCTGGCATGCCAGTCTCGCCACCCGGAGCCAGACTGATCCGGCGGCGGTGGCCCACTCGCTGCGGCGCACCAGCATCGCGTCTTTCGGGATCGCCGCTCTCCTGCTCGTGGGGCTTATCGTCATGGAAGCCTCGGTGGAGCGCTACGGTATCCTGGGAGCACTAACGGCGCGTCAGGCCAATGCCACTCTGCTCCAAGGCGGTGGCGTGGGGCAAAACGCCATTCCCCCAGCAGTCTTGATGGCGATGGCAATGATTGTGTCGGCCCCCTTTCTGCTGCTTCATGGCCTGCACGGCTGGGTCGAGGGGAAGGCCGGGGCACTCAACAGCTTTCTGGAAGGACGGGCGGGCGAGGCACTCTGGCAGGCGAAGCAGGCATTGCACGAGAAGCGGACGGAAGAGCTCGCACCGATCAACAGCGACCTCCTGCGCTATCGCCGTGAGGAGCTGGCAAAGCGTGCACAAGAGACTGCGCAGACCGTGCCGGAGCCTAGCGAAGAGCCTGAGTCCACCGAGGGAGCGGTGGCGATCACCGTCGCTTCTCCCTTTAAGCACAGCCTGATCCCGGAGGGCAATCGGCTCAAGCTCAGCATGGAGCACGGCTGGCCTTTAGGAAGCGCGGTCGCGGCGCAGCTAGCGCTCGCTCAGGCGCGGGAAGCCCATGCCCTTGTGCGGCGTGCCCAGGCGCAGAAGCGCGAGGCGCTGACACTCGGCGAGGCGGAAATCCAGCGCTGGGAAAGCCAGCGGCAGTGGGAGTGCCTGGGGCTCAGTGCGGAGTCGAAGCAGCGTATTGATGCGGCTCATGTGGCCTTTGCCAAGGCCGTGAGCCGCTTCGATACGCTCTACCAGCAGGAGTGGCTGCGCTACGAGCAGCTCACCCGACCAGGGCTCCTCTGGCGCATCCGTCGCTTTTTGTGGGCGATGCCAGGTAAAGAGGTTTACCGATTGGACAAGGCTAACTAAGGCCAGAAGGAGACAGGAAGTTGACGATACTGACAACACTAGGGACAGGTAGCTACGAGCCAACCAACTACGTTTGGGGAGAACGAGCCTACCAGACCTCTCTCTTCGTGACCGCTGTGGCGGCGTGGTTTCCAGGAGCCACGGTAAAGGCGGTTTCAACCGAGCTTGCCTGGGAGCGACAGGGAGGAGCACTTCTCGCGGCCATTCCAAGTGTGGAGCGTGTCCCGATCCCAGATGGTGCCAATGAAGACGAGTTATGGCAGATCTTCAATGTGCTGGTGGAGGCGATCCCGGCGGGTGAGACGGTGATTTTTGACATCACGCACGGGTTTCGCTCCCAGCCCGTCCTCTCGCTACTCGTTGCTTCGTTTCTGCGGGTTGCCAAAGGCATCCGTCTTGAGGCAGTCCTCTACGGTGCGTATGAGCGCGACCGAGAGAGGAGCCCCGTCTTCGACCTGACTCCCTTTGTCGCGATGCTGGACTGGGCAAATGCAACGGAGCGTTTTCTGGAGACAGGCGATGCGCGTAAGATCGCCTCGCTGATCCGTGAGCAGCGTAAGAACCCTCTCAACAGTGTCGCCGCCCGCCTCACCGATCTCTCGGAAGCGCTGGCATTGGTTCGTCCGATACTGGTCACGCAAAAAGCAAGCGACCTCATGGTACGCATTGAGGAGGCGCGAGCGGAGCCCTGGGAAGCACAGCATGCACCGCTCAAGCTCCTTCTGGATCGAATTCAAACGGGCTTCTCCCCCTTAGCGGCGACAGAGCCACTGAGAGCGCAGTGGCAACAGATCGGTTGGCTGACCACGCACCAACACTACCTGGCGGCGGCGGCTCTGGCACGCGAGTGGCTTGTCCATGTCCGTGTGGTTGTTGCAGGCGGTACGATTGTGCCTATTGACAACGCCCTGCGTGATGCGGCAGAAAGCTGGCTCAACAATGCGGACAATGAGAAGGGCAGTGCTCCTCACGAAGCGCCTCCAGAGTGGAAAGCCAGTGTGGCGTTATGGCGCAACCTAACAGATCTGCGCAACGACCTGGCACACTGTGGCCTCAGGGTGAGTCCTCGTCCCCCCAAGGCCATTAGGGACAGCGTCACGACGCTCCCCAGCGAGCTTGCGGCAGCAGCACGCCTCCTCGGAATCGAGGTCTAGGCTTCAAGCCACAGCAAGGGCGAGAATTTCTTCCGTCTGAGCCGGCTTGCCTGAGAGCTTCGTTCGCCAAAGCTCGCCGACCTGTTTCGCACCAATGCCCAACGTGAGAACGTGCCCGTTCTTCGTCTCAGGTAGAATGATCCCATGGCGAGGCGAATAGGTATTAAGACGGCAGCAAGCAACGGCGACATAGCTCTCTGGGAGCCGCTCTACACACTGGCAGACCAGATCTTTGCACTGGAGCCCTGGCTGTTCCACCCCGAAGAGGATCTCTTTGGTGTCCAGAACCCCGCCACCGGCGAGATCAGCTATGTCTGCGTGATGGGCGGGATGGGAACCCACTGCGCCCTAGCTCTCTACCGGGGAACCAATGGCCTCAATGGCCTGCTCAAGATGCGAGCCATGGGCGACCCGGAGCAGTACGACAGTAGCGAGATTCTCTCCTGGCAGGACTGCCTGATGCTCTCGTTTGAGAACCGCGACGAGGTCTCCGAGAAGCAGCGAGCGCGCATCAAGGCGCTGGGACGCAGCTACCGAGGACACGGGAACTGGCCTCACTTCCAGGAGTTTGTCCCCTATCGCTTCCCCTGGGAAGTGGACGATGCCGGGCGTGAGTGGCTCAAAGTGGCGCTCGAGCAGGCGCTGGATGTCTTGAAGCGCTCGCAGAGTGACTTGCTTCTCATTCCCGAGGTTGAGCCACTGGGGCCGCATCTGGTACGTGTGCAGCGCCAGGACGGAGCCTGGGAGGATGCTCTCCTGCCGATCGCACCGCGCACCACACTGGGACTCCATCCCGCACGGGTCGAGAGTGCCCTGGTGGCAAAGCTGGCAGAGAAGGGCCGCGTGACGCAGCGCCTAGAGCTGGGAAGTATTCCGTTTCCTGAGCCAATGCAAGAGTCCCCGGAGAGCGCTCCGTTCTTCATCACGGCGCTCCTGCTGGTGGAGCCCGATACAGGGATGGTTTTGGGGCACGCTCTCGCACGGCACGAAGCCCTTCCCACCGAGGCGCAGGCACTTCTGGTGCAGGCACTACAGCGCCACGAGATTCTGCCCTCCGAGCTTGCCGTCAGCGACTTAACCCTTGCCCGGCTGGTGAAGCCCCTCACCGATGCGCTCGAAATCCCTCTGGAAATCTACGAGGAGCTCCCTGGTTTCGAAGCCGCCGCCGAGTCCCTACTCGGTCACGTCGGACTATTCTAGGAGGGATGGGAGATCACTTCCTGCCGACCTAAGTAGCCCGAACAGGGCGCATTGGCGCGTTGTAGCCAACGGTCACACAAGATACTACCAATGGTCACACAACTTCGGCTTTAGGCGGCTACAAGCGTGTGCTCAGACTGGAGTAGCTCCGCCCAAAGGCGATCCCTCCGCTCTCGAAGTGTCTGTGCGTAGGAGCGGGCTCGCTCACGCAGAGTTTCGGGAGCGTCTGGAGTGGCCGTGAGCTTGTCGCAGATCTCCAGTGAGCGTAGGAAGTTACCCGCCTGGAACCAGCAGCCCGCCGCGCTGAACTCATGCCGCCAGACCTGCTCGGAGATCCCTTGCGCTGCGTAAGCTAAGGCGAGGGCTTCTTCTAGCTCCGCCGCCTCGCCGAAGAGCTTCGGCTTTGTAGAAGGGTTTTGCTGTTTGATAATTTGCAGATTTTAGTGTATTCTACTGTGTATGCAAAATGGAGAAAAAGCGCAAGGAATAGGCGAACCACCGCGCCAGCTCGCTGCTGATCAAGACTGGAACTTCCCGCCTTTGAAGATCACGTCACTGGAAAGCGGGCCTAGTGCGCTTCTACAGATTGAGCACGAGGGGAAGGCGTTTACGTTTGCCACCGAGTACAAGCCCAACTGGCAGGAGCGGGCCTTCCAGGCAGCGCTGGAGCGGGCGACGGCTACCCAGCAGGAGCCGGGGCATTACCCG
>JANNDD010000544.1:0-2775 GCA_031387365.1 Armatimonas sp.
GAGCTCATCGGTGCTGGGACTGCGACCAAAGGCGAGCCGGAAGGCGTGAGTGACTTGCTTGTCGGGCGCTGGGCCCGCCTCTTTTGCGACACGCTGGGCGAAGTGCGCGGCCTGCTCACGGACAAACGCACCATTGAGCAGACTGAGTGCCTGGAGCGGGGTGGTGGTGGTCTCGCGCTTGGGCGCGCGCTGGGCGCTCTCGGGACAGTCGAAGCAGGCGAGTAGGTTATCGCGGACGGCACGAACGGCCATGCGGTAAAGACTCCGGCGCCAGGTCTCGGGGCCGTAGCTCTCCGCGGGGCCGTAGAAGGCGATATTCTCCTGCTTGTAGGTAAAGAGCCGGTACGGCGGGCCGCCCATCGTCCGGTCGAGCGTCCCGCTGGTGGCAAGAACCGCGTCCCAGAGTGCCTCGCTCTCCATGCGCCGTAGGGTGCCGCGCCAGAGCAGCCGATTGCCCCCATCGAGCGCCGCCGCTTTGGGCTGAGGGATCACGGCGGATTGCTTGTAGGTCTGGCTGGTGACGATCAGTTTATGGAGCTTCTTAAACGACTGACCACTGCCCTGGAACCAGCCCGCGAGCGCGTCGAGTAGCTCCGGGTGGCTCGGCTTTGAGCCGTTGTTGCCAAAGTCAGAAGGCGTCGCGACCAGCCCGGCACCAAAGTGCTGCTGCCAGATACGGTTGACAATCACGCGCCAGGTCAGCGGGTTCTCACGGCGCACCAGCCAGTCGGCAAAGGCAAGCCTCTCCCCCCCTTCGCGAAGCGGGAGGGGGGGGGAGATTGCGGAGAGTGCGCCGGGCTTGACCTCTTCCGCGCGCTGCATCACATCACCACGCTGCAACAGATAAACGGGTTCAGGAGCGACGAGCTTGCCCACGTAGACCCGCTGGCCCTCGCGCAGGGTGGCGGCTTTGCGCAGCAGCGTGTCGCGCTCTTTTGAGGGCACTGATTCGTCGCCACGGGTCTCGTGGCTCGCCACCGTCCGCCAGCGCTCACCGTCTTCGGAGACCTCAATCTTGTAGGTCTGTGGCACACGATCTGCCGTCCGCCCCGATGCATCCCGGCCCCAGGTGAGGCGGCTGATCGTGGTCTCATGCGGCAGCTCGACCATGACCCAGCCCTTGCCCGGCTCGTTGCTGATCCAGGAGAACTCATTGCCCAACCAGCCATCAGTAAGGTGCGCAATCTGGTGAATCGGGTAGCCAGGAAGCAGCGACGAGGCGGTGGGCTTGCCGTTGAGCGCGAGGTTCTCGGAGCTCTCCGGGCCGTAGAGCGCCAGCTCATCCAGGCAGGGCTCGCCGCCGCCTTGTGTGGAGAGAATCGTGAAGCGCACGAACTTCGCATAGGTCGGCGGGAAGACTTCCTCATTGCCCAGAGCCGAGAGCTTCTGCTCCGCTTTTGCCTGGTGACGAACCTCCCAGAGCACATTTTGATACGCCCGCTGGCGATCTGCCGTTTTTGTTTGCGGCTCCAGCGCCCGCTCGCCGTGATAGACCCCCGCAAAGACGGCGCAGAGCTTGTAGTAGTCGGTCTGGGGAATGGGATCGAACTTGTGGTCGTGGCAGCGCGCACAGCCCACGGTGAGCCCTAGAAACGTCTCCGATGTGGTGGCGACCATGTCATCTAAGTCGCTGGCACGCTGCTGTCGGGTGAGGACTTCATCCGGGCTCGGCACATCGTCGTGGACACCCGCCACCAGAAAGCCCGTCGCCGCATCCTGCCCCAGTTTGTCGCCCGCAAGCTGCGCCCGCACGAATTTTTCATACGGCATGTCCGCATTCAGCGCACTGACTACCCAGTCGCGGTACGGCCAGGCATTTTCTCGGAGGAGGTTGCGCTCGTAGCCGTTGCTCTCCCCGAAGCGCACCACATCCAGCCAGTGCCGCGCCCACTTCTCGCCGTAGGTTGGGGACGCCAGCAATTTATCCACGAGCTTTTCATACGCATTAGGCCGCGTGTCGCTCACAAACGCGGCAATCTCGCTAGGAGTAGGCGGCAAGCCCGTGAGATCAACAGTTACCCGCCGGATGAGCGTCCGCTTATCCGCTTCGGGCGAGGGCTTCAGGCCGCTTTTAGCGAGCTGGGCACGGACGAGAGAATCGAGGAAGCCTCCCCCCGTTTCCCCCCGCCTAGCGGGGGGTAGGGGGCTAGAAAGCGGCTTGAGCGACCAGAGCGGCGGCGCCGTCGGCAGGGATTTCTTAAGCTTTGCAATTTCGGCCGCAGGGAGCTTTCCCGAGGGCGGCATCTTGCCGGACTCCACGACGCGAGCAATACGAGCAGCGCTCTGGCGCAGCGCTTCCGTGCGCGAGAGATCCAGCCCGGCGGCGGGTTTTGCTCCGCTGTGACAGCTCACACAGCGGGTCTTGAGAATATCCTGTGCCTGCGACGGCACAGCGGCGAGCAGTGCCGCAAAAATCAACCACAAACGCATAGGCTATTGTACACAATTTCGACGCTTAGCTCAGCTCTTTTTCGGCCTCGGCGATCAGCGCGATCTCTTCCTCAGGAGCATGGGCCACGAGGCGATGGCGGCTGTAGAACCAGTAATAGGCGAACATCACGGCGATAAAGACCGCAGTGCCGGTCACGCCAGGCCGCAGATCGGGGGCGGCAAAAGTGGCGAGCAGGCAGATAACAGCAAGAACCAGGCCGACCCCTGCCCCAAAAGTCCCCAGAGGGCTCTTGTAGGGGCGCGGCAGCTCAGGCCGGGATTTTGCCAGCTTGAGGTAGGCGATCAGAACAATCACGTACGAGATCACGGAGCCAAAGACCGCCA
>JANNDD010000909.1:0-13016 GCA_031387365.1 Armatimonas sp.
GGTCGGAGAGGTGATTACGATCGGTTCCGCCGTGACGCGCTTTACGGTCGGCGAGCGTGTCTTTGGCTACGGCCAGGTGTGCGAGCTTCTCAATATCCCCGAGGACAAGCTCTTTCCGCTGGGCGCACTCACCGAATCGGATGCGGTCTGCTGCGACCCGGCGCATGTCGCGTTTGTGGCCGTGCGCGATGGCAACATTCGAGTGGGCGACGATGTGGCGGTCTTTGGGCTGGGCGCGATCGGGCTGCTCGCGGTGCAGATTGCCAAGGCAGGTGGGGCGCGCCGTGTCTTTGCCGTGGATCCACTTGCACTTCGCCGCGAACATGCCTTAGCCCACGGTGCCACAGAGGTTTTCGACCCCCTCACCTGCGACGCAGCGCTTCAGATCAAGCTCGCCACGGAGAAGCTCGGCGTGGACGTTTCTATCGAGACTTCTGGCAATGGAAAGGCGCTCAACGACGCGATTCGCTGCGTGCGGCAGTGCGGCACGGTGGTCCATGTGCCGTGGGGGCCTAAAGACGCCAGTGCTCTCAAGCTTGGTGAGGAGTTCCACCACAACCGTCCGACCATTGTCGGCAGCCAGGCCTGGGTCGGCTGGGGCAATGCGGACCGCTCCCACCCCCTCTGGAACCACGAGCGTGCCTACGCAGCCACGATCCAGCTCTTTAGAGACCACAAGCTCACGGGTGAGGGAGTCATCACCCCGATAGTCGCCTTCGAAGATGCCCCGGAGGTTCTACCGACGATCTTCACGGCCCCTGAAAAATCCATCAAGATCGGCGTTCGTCTAAGTGGCTAGCGGTGTTAACCCCACATGAGAGAGCGCACGGGAGAGCAGTGGGAGAAGCTGCGCGGTCTCTGCAGCATCTAAGCGAACGAGAAGCTGTTGCGCAGCGAGGTCGTGTGCCCTCTCACTCAACATGGCACGCAACAGACCAAGCTCTTGCGGGGAGAGCAACAAGCAGACGGATCGTAGTTCGTGTTGGGTCATGGTGTAATACCTTGGAAAGTAGTGTGCCTCTAAAAAATCGGCGACGGGTTTCTGCGAAAGGAACACCCGCCGCCGGTGATCTCACGCTCTCCTCAAGTGAAGACGTCGTCATTTTCCGCCGAACAGTCAGAGTATCTCACAGAGACTGTTACCAGAGGCGTTACCAATAAGGCAGGATTTTCGTTACCCGTGTGGAACTGTTACGACGCATGGATTTGACACTGCGGCTCTTTGGCACAATGGAGCTACTCTCCCAAGATGCCCCTCTACCACCCGGCCCACGCCGCCATGCCGGGGAGCGTCTTCTGGGGCTCCTGGCGCTACAGGGGCCTCAGCCCCGGGTGCGGCTGGCAGCGACACTCTGGCCGGAAGTGGCGGAAGAGCGGAGCCAGTTCTACCTACGTCGAACGCTGATGGAGCTCCGGCAGCGTCTGGGCGAGGCGGCCGCCAGGCTCGTGGAATCCTCAGTGAGGCCTCGAATCCTGAGTTTGCAACTGCCTCCCACAAGCTGCGATCTCTGGCGCTTTGAGCAGGCGCTTAAATCAGGGGATGATCTTACGGCGGTGAGTCTCTACCAAGGCCCCCTTCTCAATGGCTGGGACGACGACTGGGTGCTCTCCGCGCGCGTCCTGTACCAGCAGCAGTTTCTCAGTGCTCTGGAACGCCTCGCAATGCGGGCACAGACCTCCCAAGAAGCAATTGCTCAGCTCCAGCGGCTCGTCGCGCTAGATCCTGCCCGAGAGTCTGCCTGGCGTGCCCTGATGCAAGCACTGGCAGACCGAGGAGACCCCGCCGCTCTGGTGCAAGCCTACCGCGAGCTCCGGGTCTGGCTACGCCGTGAGGTACGTCTGGAGCCCTCAGCCGAGACTTTGGCCTGCTACCAGCGGCTACGCTCGGAGGCAAGGCGCAGAAGTGCCCCTGCCGTTGCCCCAACGCAAGCCCCCCTACGCTACCGCTTACCTCTGCCTCCAACCCCACTTGTCGGCCGGGAGACCGCACTCACGGAGATCCGCACCCGTCTGCAGACAACCCGTCTCCTCACTTTGGTAGGGATGGGAGGCGTGGGTAAGACACGCCTTGCGCTCGCCACCCTAGAGGCCCGTCAGCTCGATACAAAGTTTGCCGACGGTGTTGCCTGGATCGAGCTAGCGAGCCTTAGTGATCCCACCCTTCTGGGCACCCGTGTGGCAAGTAGCCTGGGCATCCCAGAGACAACGGAGCTAACACAAGCGATAGGTCAGCGGCATATGCTCCTCGGGCTGGATAACTGTGAGCACCTGCTTGATGCCGTCGCAAACCTGGCAGATACCCTCCTGAGCACCTGCCCAAACCTTGTTCTGCTTACCACCAGCCGCGAGCCGCTTGGCCTGGCAAGCGAGGCTCTCTGGCGTGTCCCTACCCTCTCTGGTACGGCAGCACTTCAGCTCTTTGAGGCGCGTGCTCAAAAAGTGGCCACGACTTGGACACTTACCGCAAAGAACACTCCCTTGGTGCAGCAGCTCTGTACCCGCCTTGATGATCTGCCTTTCGCCATTGAGCTGGCTGCTGCACGCATCGCAACCCTCCCCCTTGAGGAGCTGGTCCGGCGCGTGGATGCCCGCTTTGATCTGCTCACCGGAGGAAACCGCTCCGCGCTCCGGCGGCAGCAGACTCTCCGTGCTACGATGGACTGGAGCTGGGCACTCCTGACATCTGAGGAACAAAACGTCCTGCGTCAGCTTGCAATCTTCCCGAGTCCGTTCTCTTTAGAAATCAGTGAGGCTGCATGCCCTGGTAGCCTGAGCTTGCTTTCCTCACTCGTCGAAAAATCTCTGATTGGCTTTACCCCAGAGACAGGGCAATACCGCCTTCTCGAAACAGTGCGTGAGTATATCATGGAGCAGGGCCTAGGCGAATCGGGCCGCACCGCACGCCATCGCTACCTGCGCTATGCCTGCCAAACAGTGGAGAAAGGAGCAAGAAATCACTCATTGCCCTCAGAGCGTCGGCTCTGGCACGACACCCTAGAAGCGACCTACGATAATCTCCGACTGGCCCTGGAAAATGCCCTGGAAGCCTCGCCCGCACAAGCCCTTCATCTAGCTGCATACCTCTGGCCCTTCTGGTGGGAGCGTGGCTACTGGCAAGAAGGCCTTCGCACTCTGCAAGCCGTTTTAGAAACCAGCACAAATAATAATTGCGAGCTATGGGTTCGTGCGCAATTGGGAGCAGGGGTACTTTCCTACGAAACAGGCAAGTACGCTCAGGCACATCTGTATCTAGCGGAAGCGCAAAAACTCGCTCGGCTTACCAATGATGCCTGGACAGAGGGCGAAGCACTGCGAATACAAGGCCTAGTGCGCTGGAATGAAGGGCATCCAGAGGAGGCACGCACACTCTATCACCAGAGCCAGGCGTGCTTCCAGCAGAGCGGGAATATAGCGGGCCAAGCAGGTGCTCTTGCTAGCCTAGGGCATCTGACGTGGAACCTGGGGAATCTTGAGCAGTCAACGCAGTACAACCTCCAGAGCCGCAGTCTATACCAGTCTTTAGGGGATGAAGTCGGACTAGCGGAGACAAGTGCCCAGCTCGGCCTGATCGCTCGCAGCCAGAGTGACTACAAACGCGCACGGACTTTTTTCGAAGAGGCACTGACGCTTCGGCGAAAACTCGGGCTACGCAGCGGAATTGTCACCGTGCTGCACCATCTGGGTGTTCTAGCCTACCTAGAGCACCGCTACGACGATGCACAGACGCGCCTTCACGAGAGTGTCTCTCTCTGGCGTGTACTCGGCGACCCGGGCTGGCTCGCCCTCTCTCTTTATTATCTTGGGTTGGTACAGCGTGCACAACGCACCTGGCCCGAAGCGATCCTCTCACTCACAGAGGCTCTGCTCCTACGGCGGCATCAGGGAGCGAAGCGCTCTATTGCTGGACTCCAGTATGCACTAGGCACGATCTGGCTCGAACAAGGACACTATGAAGACGCCCACCTAGCACTTCAAGAGAGCACCCAGCTCCGCCATGAGATTGGACTACCTGTCTTCTGCGGAGAAGCGCTGGACGCCCTGGCCTGCCTTCACGCACGCCAAGGTGACTATATCCGCGCAACGGCACATCTTGCCTGCGCCGCAGCCCTCCGCAAAGGCCACGAAGAAATCGAAGAAGAGCACCCCTACCGCGACGAAGCCATGACTAAAACAACAAAGGCACTTTCTGCCGAAGACTGGCAGTGTCTCTGGCAGGAGAGCATGTCACTCTCACCTCTTAACCTCTGATGTTTCCTCACTATCAAACCATGCCGCCGTGCGGCGAAGCCCGTCATCGAGCCCAAACTGTGGCCTATAGCCTAGAGCTTTAAGCCGCTCAATGGCAACCTCCCAGCGTTGCGCATCCCCTACCCACGAGGAGCCCGTGTAGGAAAGCGTTGTCTGCCCCGCGAGCCCGCGCACTGCGATAAGCTGCTCCGCCAACTGGGTGACAGAGCAGTAGGCCCCAGAGGACAAGTTGTAGCTCTCCCCAACCTCACCCTCTATCGCTAAAGTAAGGAGCCCTTGAACGGTGTCCATCACATAGGTAAAGTCTCGTACCTGCTGGCCCGTCCCCAGAATCTCCAGGTTGGCAGGATTAGCCTTGAGCTTACGTAAGAAATCCAGCACCACAAAGCGAGCCATATGCGGACCGTAGGCGTTAAAAATCCGCGCAATGACCACCGGAGTTTTGTAGACACGCACAAACATTCGTGAGATCACCTCAGCACAGAGCTTACTGGCACCGTAGGGTGAGATAGGCGCAAGCAAATCGGTCTCGGTTATCGGAAAACTCAGCGGCTCCCCATAAACGGCTCCCGAGGAAATCGCAACAACACGCGCGGTGTTTCCTGCGATCCGGACAGCATTGAGTACCACAAAAGTTCCCGAGGCATTAGCCTCATAGTCATAGGCAGGCTCTTGTACGGACCCCGGCACAGAAGCATTTGCTGCCAGATGAAAAACAGCGACAGGAGAAAGGCGCGTGATTAGCGGCTCAACCGTAGCAGCCTCTCTCACATCACCTTCGAGTTTTTCAACTCTGGCAACCCCATCCAGGTTGCTCCACTTACCCGCCTGTAGGTTGTCTAAAACAGTAACATTCGCTCCAGCATCGCATAATACTGCCACTAAATGCGAGCCAATAAACCCCGCCCCCCCCGTCACGAGTACAGACTTCCCGGCAAAATGCGCTGCCAATGCCTTCACTTTTTCTTCAGGACTAGCCAACTCTCGTTGCCCCCTTCTTTTGAACCAATACCCCATAGAGTGCCTCAAGCTGATCCGCTACAGCCTGGGTTGAATATTTCTGCTCCACGAGTTTACGCCCCGCTTCCCCAAGCGCCTTGCGCTTCGCAGAATCATCCAGAAGAGCCAGGAGCGCCGCCGCGACTGCCTCGCCGTTCTGCTCGGCGCAGAGTCCACCACCACTACGCACTAGTAGCTCTGGAAGGCCATGTGCCATCCCTCCTACAACCGGCTTACCCAGACTCCATGCCTCCAAGTAAACCGTCGGTAGAATCTCACTCATTGAGGGCATACAAAACACATCACATGCCGCAAGTGCATCGCCTTTTTCCTGGGCTTTTACCTTGCCCAAATACTTCATACGCGGATCGGCTCCCTCGAAGATCGCAATCTCCTCCGGGCTTCCTGGCCCAATAAACAAAAATCGTGTCTCCGGACGTGTCGCCCATACCTTAGGAGCGGCCTCAACGACAGCACGTGCCCCCTTTTGTACCATCATCCGGCCCACATAAAGTACTACAGGCAGATTCCCCAATCCGTGGCGCTCACGAAACCCTCCCCCATTCACAGTTTCTGGAAGCTCTGGCGAGACCCCAATCGTGTATACTTTATCTGCTGGAACCCCCAAAGACTGCAAGTATGCCGAGTCGGTGGGAACAAGTCCAATTATACCTGCGCAGCGTTTGTAGAACGCAACATCGTTGGGGCCATCGCCCCATTGCTGCGGATGTACAAAAGGAGTACAGACAAAGGGAATCCCGCGCCTCTCTGCCTCCTGTTGTGCCGTCCAACCAAGGTAGTCTCCCGCCAAAGAGTGCACCACATCCACTCCCTCAAGATGCGCACCAATACGCGGCCCGATCAGCGCTGAATAGGCAGATGCTCCTAGCTTATGCAGTGGATGGTAGAGCCAGCGCTGGATTTTAGGCAAGGCGCGTAGTGCAATCGGTGCCAGACGGAGTCGTTCAATCCCACTGCGTGGTGCTAGAGAGTAGACAGGAATGGAACCATCACAACCATCCAGATGTGCCGGAGCGAGTAGCGATGTGTGTAACATCGCGAAGCGCGGGTTTCCTCTAAATGCCCTAAAATTCATAGCGACGATACGTACATCATGCCCGCGTCGCTGGTACTCGTGCGCAATCTGCCGGATATGGGTCTCCACTCCACCAATAAAAGGTAAGTAGTTCTGCGAGACAAGCAAGATTTTCACGTTATAGTATTCCTTCGATGCCTGAGATAATACTTTAACCAACGACGAATCCCTCCACCCCAGAAGTGAAAAGCCTTCAGAAAACGCCCCTTTTGCCAAAAACTAGCAGCTTGAGAAAATCCTTGGTGGGCAACAATCATTGTCTGATAGTTTAATAACGCTTCATCCAAACGCAACTGCTGTTCGGGCAAAAAACCTCTTAGTCCCATCCATTTCGTTATAAGTCTAGCCCTTTGCCCTTCCAAATAATTGAATCGTTCTGCATCCGGATTCCCCGCCGTATTCTGGCTAGAATGACGACGATACAGAAGAAGTTTATCAGGCAAATAATGTATTTCCGACCGGATAGCCATATGAAGAAAAATATCAGAATCTTCATACGGCTGACCAAAATCTTCATCAAACCCTGGAGTCTGTTCGTAAATATCACGACGGAAAATTGATATACTGGGAACAATCCCTGCGTTGCCTAGTATTGCTTCAATAGTTGTTTTCGGATTACTTGCAGGAATATTGCAAACCCTACCATTCACTATTCCCAAACGAGGAAGTCCCATAACATGTTCATACTGAGTAGGAAGAAGCTCTCCATCGTCCCCAATAAGATAATGCCCTGTATGCACCATTCCAACTTCGGGATGAGAATCAAGATACTGGATAATGACCTGAAAAAACTTTGGATCAACAACATCATCTGCGTCTAGAAAATAGACATAGTCAGATGCATTTTTCAAATTTTTGAAGCCAATATTCCGTGCTTTAGACACCCCCCCATTTGGCTGAGACACAACCTGGATACGTAAATCTTGAGCCGCGTAAGTCTCAGCCAAAGCTCGCGAACCATCGGTGCTTCCATCATCTACGATTACAAATTCCCAATCTGTGAATTCTTGACACAATATACTTTCGATCAATGCCCCCAGAAAGCGCTCTGCGTTATAGCATGGCGTCACGATACTTATCTTCGGCATATCCATTCCCTACAGATTACTTTGATACAAAAAACAACTTTTGAACCGACTATCACTTTTTTATTAACCCCTTATAATCATATTTTCGATTCACATTACGATTATTTCTAAAATAATATCGATATCCTCTATTGTGATAGTAATAAAATTCAGTTTCAGATATTCCCTCTATAGCATTTAGAACCCATCCTTGCCGTATAGATCTCAATTTCATTCGTAAATATCCAAAAGGCAACTCTTTTTCTGTATAGTCTTTATGAAACCAATTATAGTCAATATATGCCTGAGTCATCCCAGCATTATAAGCGCGCTTCACCCAAGACTGACGCAATAATCTATCAACTTTAAAATGATGTTCGACCACAGCATTTTCACAAAACAGAATTCGAAATCCAGCTTCGACTAATTGCAGTGAAAATAAAGTATCATCACCAAAACCCAATTTTCCTGGGCCTGTGTCGCTGTCAAAACCTGGTATAACATCCAATACAGTCCTTTTAAATGCCATATTCGCACCTATCATATATTCAGGGTTATTTTTATCTATCCAAACAGTCTGTGCAAGACATGCTCGATGAAGATCTGTCATCCATATGCGCTCCAAATGGGGTGGAATAACTATTTTGCCTACACAAGCATCAGTTGTATTTCCTTTAATTGCGAAAGTCAGTTCCTGCAACCAATCACTTCCAAATCGTACATCATCATCCGTAAAAACAAGAATACCTCCTTGGGATTCTGCAACACCTACATTAAGGGCACCGCATTTACCAGGTACAGGCTCATAAATATATTTATAGGAGTAATTAGGAAATTCCCAATTTTTCGCATTACTTGTATCATCAGTGCTACCGTTATCAACGATAACTAATTCGACAAAATCAAATAAACTAGTGTCAACACATCGTAACGATTCTGCCGTTAAAATCAAATCATCATAACGATTCTGGGTTACAATCACTATCGACACACTATTGCCCATCACACTCACTTAATCCTAGTAGTACTATTATCACCATTTTCTACTCCATCATAACCCGCTGCTAGAATCCAGGCTCCTAATCCTTCTCAACAAACACTCTGCATCTAGTCTGAATAGCGTACGAATACATTCCCCGGAGCTTGCTCCGCGTCCGCATGGAATGCTGAGCGAACGCGAATGGTTGTTTTGCTCTTGAGCAACCTACGCCTTCCGGGTCGCATCAGGCTGTTTTCTGACCTCAGGCGAAGCCGGATTCAGGTAGATACCCCGGAGTTTGCTCTGGTCAGAGTGTCATTTTTCAATTACCCCAAAACAAAAATCAGCAAAGATAAAGCCATCAGCATAGGCGTCCTCGGAGGCTACAAATTCATAAGGAAACCCATAAATTTCAAATTCACAACATAAATCAAAATAGTCAACAAAACCATAAGCCTCGTGACATATAAAAGCATCTACGACAAACCTACCCGGCTTTAATCTTAAAGACTGAACTCTTATTATATCTATGATACGATCCTGGCTTCCATATCTGGCATCAACAAAACGCGAATCAATATTAACAATATCAATACCTTCTGCATTCTTTATCCGCATCGAAATATAAACATCACCTATATCCGCATAATTTTCAGCGACAAATTTAAATTGCATCTCCTCACCAGAAGAATAAACATTTTTAGAAGGAGAGAAGTCAACAAAACGCCACTGCCCAGTCCCCTTACGAGTTTCAGTGTCAGAGTCCTGCCTAAGTCGAGAGAAACCGACCATTTCAATATAGGTTTTTACAATCTCGTCAGTCTTACCGTGTTTGATTAGTTCTCCTTTATCTAGAAGTATAGAGTCACTACAGAATTTGGAGACGACAGAAAGATTATGGGTAACAAGTAAAACGGTTCTACCTCCCTGGGCAACCTCCTGCATTTTACCTAGAGATTTTTTTTGAAAATTGACATCACCGACGGCTAGAACTTCATCAACAATGAGAATATCAGAGTTTAAATGGGCCGCAACAGCAAATGCTAATCGCACGTACATTCCTGAGGAATAGCGCTTCACAGGAGTATCGAGAAATTTTTCAGTGCCGGAGAAATCTACGATTGCATCAAAAGCGGTCGTAATCTCGTGGCGGGTCATGCCCAAAATTGACCCATTAAGGTAGATATTTTCACGCCCCGTTAGTTCCGGGTGAAAACCTGTACCAACTTCAAGCAAACTTCCAACACGCCCCCGAAGGTGGATCTCGCCTTCGGTGGGCTCTGTAATTCGGGAGAGGAGTTTTAGTAAAGTGGATTTCCCCGCTCCATTACGCCCCACGATACCTAAAACGTCCCCACGCTTGACATCGAAGCTGAGGCCACGCAGCGCCCAGAACTCCTCTTTTTCCATCTGTTCAATAGGATTGCGTAGCTTGTGTAAGAGAGCCTCACGAAAGCTCATGCTCTGCCCCTGGTGGGAAATCACATAGGACTTTGAGACGTTCTTGACACGAATCGCGAGGTCGTTGGCATCAGATGACATCAGCGAACCTCCGCTCTAGTTTTCGAAAGACCACCATCCCCAACAGAAGCGCGACAAGAGCAAAGGCCACGTTGTAGCCCACAAGCCCCCAGCTATAAACGGGCTCACCTAAGAGTGACCAGCGCATGGCATCAATCAACCCAGACATCGGGTTGATCAGGAAAAACGGCTGGAGTGACGGCCCCACTTTAACCATTGCATTAACCAGTGGATAGCCCACGGGAGAGGCGAATGTTCCCATAGATAACAAAACGGGTAGAGCATACTGTACATCCCGGTAGCTCACGGATACTGCTCCCGCCACCATTCCAAGCCCTAGTGCAAGAATTTGAATCACCAATAACCAGAGCGGAAACGTGAGGATCGCGAGAGTAATGGGCACTTGGAAGATCACCAACCCGATGAGCACGGCAGCGAGCGCAATGGAAAAATCTAGCAATGTGCCGTAGATCGTGGAGAGCGGCAAGATGATGCGTGGGAAGAAAACCTTGGAGATCATCTGTGCATTCTGCACCAAACTCATGCTAGCCTTTGAAAACGTCCCACTAAAACTATTCCACGTTGCAAATCCGACCAGAGCAAACAGAAAGTAGGGAGTCTTGCTCTGCAGCTCAATTCCCGCCACTTTGTTGAATAGAATGGTGAAGATCACCCCACCGACCAGTGGCTGGAAAATCACCCAGATAATGCCCAGTGCTGCCTGTCGGTAGCGAAGCCGGATATCACGAAGGGCCAGGTTATTGAGGAGGTCACGAAAACGCCAGAGCTCGGCCGGGTCAAAGGCAACGAGGCTCTGTTTGGGGCGAATGATGTGCCATGGAGGATCTGATAGGTGCGATGGGTTACTCATAATGAAGCGGGCTAAGCAGGCAGGCCGGGATATTTTACCACATGGCACATCATGACTAACTGATTCTTAAATAATTGCGACTTCCTTCCCAGTCTCACTAGACTTATAGATAGCATCCATAATCTGGGTGACCATCAGCGCCTGTTCACCTGTCGCGGCTCCGACGGACTCAATGGTGAGATCCTCACGGATGGCTTTGACAAACATCTCGATCTCTTTGCCGTGGGTGCTCGCGACACTGGGTAGCCAGCCAGTCGTGGTGTCGGTGAGGGTGCCGAACTCCTCCCGGTAGAGTGTGTACTTGCCCGCGTTGGCGTCGAAGAATGCCCCGGCTCCCGTTCCGAAGAGCTGGGTGTCGAAGTGCTCTTGATCAATATTGGCCAAAAACGATGCGAGCAGAGTCATCGTGCGCCCGTCTTCAAATCGCACGTAGGCGCTGGCAAAATCCTCGACCGTGTAGGCACTGGTGTCCCACTGCCCCCACTCGCCGACTAAGCCTGGTGTCTTGCCCATCTTGCAGACAGCACTGCCAACCGTCGCGACAGGCTTGGGATGCCCCATGAGCCAGAGGGTCATGTCGGTGATATGGACACCGATATCAATCAGCGGGCCGCCCCCATTTAGCTCCTTGTTGATGAAGACGCCCTTAGCGGGCACACGGCGGCGGCGAATCGCACGCGCGGCAGCGTGGTAGATATCGCCAAACTGGCCGTTCTCAATGGCGCGCTTGAGGCTCTGCGCCCCCGGCGAGTAGCGCATGTTAAAGCCAATCTGGAGTTTCCTGCCCGTCTCTTTCTGGGCGGCGATCATTGCCTTACACTCCTGCGCGTTCATCGCCATCGGCTTCTCGCAGAGCACGTGCTTACCAGCCCGTAGCGCATCAATGGTGATGGGAGCGTGAGCGTAGTTGCCCGTACACACCGACACGGCATCTATATCGTCGCGCTCTAAAAGCTTTTTGTGATCGTCGTAGGTCTCCGCAATCCCGTACTGCCCGCTCGCATCGTTGCACCGCTCCGGCAGAATATCCGCCACCGCCACCACGTCGCACCACTCAGGGAGCTTCCGGTAGCCGCTGGTCAGATGCGCCCCGCGTGCAATCCCTCCAAAACCGATAATCCCAATCGCAATCTTGCCGTCTTTGGTCATGACAATCCTCCAGCACTCTCACTTTGACAAAACTTTAGGAATATCCTTCAATGGAGAAAATCAACGAAGCATTCCTGTTAGCAAAGTTAAATTATTTGTTGATATGTCTTTCACCTTCATAACGAATCTATTATTTGTCTTTTCTATCTTAATATAGCTTTTATCCACATCACCTATATAATCAGGGACAGAAAAAACAAATTTTAATAACACATTCATAAAATCTAGCATTATCATATTATTAATTTCATTTAATCCTAATTTACCCAATTTTATCAAGGACCCATCAGGGAATTTCTCAGAAAATTTAATCTTAAAATCATCAAAACTGCCTTCATACATTTTTTTAATTTCTTTTTCGATTTCATTTCTTTTATACAAATCTTTAATACTCATTTCTTTTTCGACAAAAGGTACGTTATTGTTTCTTATCCTTGATAAAATATACCTCTTATAAGATTTAGGCAAAAAATTAACAATGTTTTTTTGCATATCACTTATTGTACTGTTACTATTTATAGTACTTCTAAAACGAACATCTAATATGCCATCAATTTTTTTAGATACTTCAAAACTAGAAATTGACGAACAAACCCTTAACAAACTTTCGCGAGAAGCATTTTCCGAAGCAAAAATAAAATATTGCGAATCACATTTATTCCCTTTATCTGTATAAAAGAGTTTTTTCTCATTCCTATAATCTCCATATAATCTTTCAAATAAAATCGTATTATTGCTGACAAAATCTCCATCTTTCCTTTTAACATGCTTGAAAGAAGGTAAACTATATTTAGGAACGTCAAATAAATTTATTGTATTTTTCTTTATAACAATAGCACTTTTAATTTTATCATCAGGAGAGCTAATTATAAATTTCCCATTTTCTAAACCTATTAAATATTCATCATTCTTAAGGCTTGTTATTAATTTAAGATAAGATTTATGAATTGATTTCAATTCAATGAAATATTTATTCACCAAAATTTTATTCAATATTTCTTTAACTCTTATTGGGAGTTTATCGCCTCTGAAAACATCTTCAGAAATATCTAGATGAACAATTTCTCCAACTAGTTTCTCAATTTC
>JANNDD010000547.1:0-6518 GCA_031387365.1 Armatimonas sp.
CATGGACGACAAGATCGGCAGCTACTTCCTCGACGACCGCGCGGACTTAGTCGCATGGCTCAAAGTAATAGAAACGATCCAAGGCTCCCCCAAACTTGGGGGCGGGGGGGGAGAGGTTTTATTCGCCGCGACGGCTGCCGAGGAGCTGGGCGGGCACGGGGCTCTCTGGCTTTTAGGAAACACCCGCCCTGAGGTCTGTATCGCACTGGAGATTGGGCCGATTGCGCCAGACAATGCCGTGCAGCTCACAGCGGCTCCTACGTGCTGGGTCACCGATGGCTACGCTCCCACGAACCCGAGCGACATTGCCCTTGTCCACAAGGCGGCACAGAAAGCAAAGACCGGGCTCCAGCTTCAAGCGCTCTCCCGTGGCGGCTCCGATGCAAGCTGCGCCGCCGCGCAGGGGCTTTGCGCTCGGCCCATCACGCTCGCCTTCCCGTGTGAGAACACCCACGGCTTTGAGATCATGCACAAAGAGGCGATAGACAGGCTCGCGGCCCTAACGATCGAGGTGCTACGGCTGCTCTAACGAGGCTTTCTTCCCAGACGCACCTAGGAGCAGCACCAGGGAGGTGAGTGCGGCGGCGACGGCAACTCCCATTAGCGGACGGTAGCCGACGATTCCCACCGCAATGCCGCCCAGCCAGGGAGCGATCATTCGAGGAACAGCCCGCACGATATTATAGAGCGCGGAGTAGAGCGGAATACGCGACGAATGCCCAGCCAGCTCCATCATCAAGTTGCTCGCCGCCAGATCCACTCCCGCCGTCGCCAGTGCCCAGAGCACGAAGACGGCGGCAAACGCACTTCCCGTCGGGGCTACGAGGGTGAAGGCAAAGCCTGCCGCCGCCGCGATGCACGCCAGCGCGACCATCGGAAGGTTACCCCAGCGGTCTGCCAGCCACCCAATCAAGAGTGCCGCCATGGAGCCTGCGAAGATACTCACCGCTGTGTAGAGGGCTAGATCGGCGTGGGCTTCCCCAAAGCGGCGGGCCGCAAAGAGCGCCAAAAACGGAGCCGCGACCTGGGTCAGCGCAAACAGTACCTGTGAGTAGCCCAGTCGGCGAAACTGGGCATCGCCGCGCCACACGGTCAGTAGGGCGGCTACCCCGACCTTCTTGTCCGCCTTGCCAGCCTCGTCCTCGTGGGCTGTGCCGTCGGGTTCGCGTAAAAAGAGAAAAGGGATGACCGTGACCGTCAGAATCACAAAGCCAATGCCAAACCCCAGGCCGTAGCCCTCCGGGAAGCCACGCCCTAGAACCACATGGCGCAGGAGCCACTCCGTCGCCAGCGTGCAGACACCCGCAATGCCGCCCGCGATCCCAAAGAGTCGCCCCCGCCAGTGCACCGGAATCGTCTTGCCAATCGCCGTCCAGTACGCCGGAATGTTAAAACCCATTGCCAGCGAGTGCCCGCCAAACCCAATAAACGTCGCCCAGATCAGCCAGTCTGGGTGAGTCTTCCCCCAGAGCGGCGCGAGAAAGGCAAGGGGCAGCAGAAACAAACGCTCGATCAGCGCCACCCAGAAGAGCCATAGCCGCACGTGCTTCAGGCGCTGGAGAATCCCCACGGTGAGCAGGCCCGGCCCTAGGATCAACAAGCTAGAGAGGCCCGTGAGTGCGCCTAGTGTCGCAGGAGATGCCCCACACCGATCTAGAAACGCCGGAAGAATGGTCTGCGTCGAGAAAAAGGCAATCCCCAACGGAAAGCCGACGGCATCCGCTAGGCAGATCAGGAAATTTATTTTTTTATCGCGTTGGGTCATGACAGCTCACGAGCGGAGCGGAGGATTCCCTGAGCCGCGCCCCGAATAATAGCACGAATAGGAGGCAAAAACAATGGCATTTAGTGGCAAGGCAGCAGTCCTGACCGAGGCGGGCAAGGACGTCGAGCTCATTGATATCTCGGTGGCGGATCCCGCACCTGATGATGCGGTGATTGAAGTGGTGGCGAGCGGGGTCTGTCACACGGACCTGACGATCAAGATGCAGCAGGGTGCGGGCATGAAGTTCCCGATCATCTTGGGGCACGAGGGCGCGGGAATTGTGAAGGCCGTGGGTAGCAATGTGACGCACCTGAAGCCCGGCGACCCCGTGGTGATCGCCTACCGTGCCCCGTGTGGCAACTGCCCCGCATGTCGGCGCGGCGACCCTCGACACTGCTACATGGCACTACGCCCTACGACCCCCATCACCCGTGTTGGAGATGACGCGCGGTGCTCACAGGTGCTACGCTGCGGGACGTTCTCGACAACGACGGTGGTCAATGCCAAGGCGGCGATCAAGATGCCAGAGAATATGCCGCTCGACAAGGCGTGCCTGCTGGCGTGCGGCGTGATTACCGGCGTCGGGGCGACCATGAACACCACGACAGTCTGGCCCGGCGCGAGCGTCGCCGTGGTGGGCTGCGGCGGTGTCGGACTCTCGGTCATTCAGGGCGCAAAGATCCAGGGCGCAAAGCAGATCATCGGTGTGGACGTCAATCCGACCAAGCTCCAGTGGGCCAAAGACTTCGGCGCGACGCACATTGTGAATGCGGCGGACTGTGGCGGTGACCCCGTCGCCGCCGTCCGTAACTTAGTGAGCGACGACTGGCCGGGCTATGAGGGCGGTGTGGACTTTGCCTTTGAGGCGACGGGCCTGATGAAGTGTATTGAGCAGGCCGTGCGCATGGTGAACTACAACGGCACGGCGGTTAATATTGGCTTCCCCGGGAAAGATGCTGAAGTCACGCTCAATGTCGGAAACATAGATACCGGCGTCTACTGGAACAAAGTCAACCTGAAAGTCTGCCACTGCGGCGACGCGCTCCCCAGCCATGACTTTCCACTGCTCGCCCAGCTCTATCTGGAAGGTCGCCTGAACTTAGATGCCATGGTGACGGGCTACGTCAAGCTAGACGAGGTCGAGCACGCGTTTCACATCATGGAGACTGGCAACGTCATTCGGAGCGTGATCCGGCTGTAGCTAGCGACCCTGAACCCATCCCGTACGCTTTGAACCCATCCCCCCGGCCCCCTTCCCTGTTCCAAGGAAGGGGGAGAGGGAGAGGGAAAGAGGGAGAGGGAGGTTGGAGGGGGTTTTCTAGCGTGAGACGCTGGGGAGGTTGGCCAGCAGCGGGTGGCCTTTGGGCAGGCGTGCCTGCGCCGTCTTGCGGTACTGCTTCATCTGGGCATCGAGCACGCTAAGCTGTGTGTTGCGCTCGCTACGGGCTGCTGCCGCCGCCGCTTTGCCCGTCGCATGGGAGGCGTAGGCCGCTTGCAGCGCATTAAACCCGGCCTCCAGGCTGGCTTTTGTCGTCCCGTCGGCCAGAACAATGGGTTTGGAAAGCGTGACGGCGCTATCGGCCTCGATCTGCGTCCAGAGAGTCAGGGTGTCCTGCACCGCCTTGACAAACACCCCCTGCGACACCCGCACCGACGGCGTCTTGGCCACCGCCCTGGCGTAGCGTGAACCCGGCAGCAGCCCCCCCACCGTGGCCTTGAACTGTGCCAGTGAGGGACGCAGCGCACTCTTGAGCCGCAGGCAGTCCGCCGCCGAGGTCTGCGCCCGGTTATCGCCGTCCTCCACCGCCTGGTAGGCCGCCGTGAGGCTCGCCTTTGCCGCCACAAACGCCGCAAGGCGCACTCCCTCGGGCACGGTCAGCGGCGCGGCTCCCAGTGCGGCATCCACCGCTGTCCAGTGCGCAATAAACGTGTCCATCTGCGCGAGATACGCATGAATATCATTAGCTATCGGCATCTTACTTACTCCCCCTTGTACTATAAGTCCTTCCCATTCTACCACAGACCCTCTCCCTCATGATATTTTATGTTTCCACTTTACCCCGCATTCATCCCGCCCCCTACCGCCTGCTCCCCCGAAAAGAGCCTTCTAGCCCCACCTCAGTGCAGAGACTCTCCGCTCAAAAATATATCCCTTATTTTCCGTAATTACCTTACTAATTTCTACATTCTATGATATACTGATGTTATAAAATAAAAATTGAAGCGCTTCGCGCTATTATACACAAAAACTCAGCGTAGTGCTGGGGAAGAGAGACGGAAACCGACGTCGTAGATCCTACCGCCGGGGTCGTCCCTGCTTCGGTAGGCGCAGCGGAAGTCGCCCGCATCGACGTAGCTCCAGGAGCCGCCGCGAAGAGGTCGGTACGTCTGCGTGTCGCCGTACCAGCCATCGCACCACTCCCACACGTTGCCCGCCATATCCACCAGACCAAACGGCCCCGCAGGAAAGCTCCCTACCGCAGATGTGCCGCCGCAGTCGCCCCACTTCTTCTTGCTACACCGGCACTTGCTCGCATCCCACGTATCGCCCCACGGATACACACGGCCATCGCCGCCACTTGCTGCAAACTCCCACTGCGCCTCAGTCGGAAGCAATAGACCCGCCCAATCCGCGTAGGCTTTGCAGTCCTCCCAGCTCACGTTCACGATAGGGTGCTCCAGCACCGACTCCCAGCCGTCCTCCCAGACAGGATACTTCGGCAGCTCCGGCATCGTGCCCCCAAGCTCCGCCTTCGCGTACTCCTGCCACATTCCCACCGTCACCGGAGTGCGCCCCATCCGAAACGGTGTGCTGAAACCAGGAATCGGCACAAGCTCCGCTTTGTAGGCACTCAGCAGCGGGTACTCGCTCGTTTTTACCTCCCCCCGGTTGTTGGTGGGGCGCTTCGTATCATTTTTCTTGCCCACATGCTCCAGTGCTTCACGCATAGCTCGTGCGGAATGAAACCGTCGCTCGGGCTCAGGTGCCACTGCCTTGCGGCAAAAGGATTGCAGTTTTTGAGGAACCCCTACGGGAAGAAACTGGCCGGGGCCATGAATCTCTCCAGTCAGTAACTCTATAAAGACTACCCCTGCCGAGTAGAGATCCGTTTCAACCGTTCGTACACCAGCTTTAATTGCTTCAGGAGCCATGTAGGCAGGGGTTCCCTGAATGCCATGACGCGTGGCTGCGGTGTCCACAAAACGTGCCAGACCAAAATCAATGAGTTTCGGAGTCTTTTCGTAAAGAAGAATATTTTCAGGTTTTACGTCCCGATGAATGACTTGCTTTTCATGGAGGCACTCCAGCCCCTGGAGTATCCCCTTCATCACAACCAGTGCCTCTTTAAGCTTGACACGCCCACCCAAGTCTTTCCGCCACTGTGCAAGTGTGCCATGAGGTATCCACTCACTGACCAACCCAAAGCGTCCCTTAAAAGGCAGAGACACAGAGATCAGTGCCACAATGTTGAGATGCGGCGGCTCGCATGCTGCTTTCCAGTGCTTCGCCTCCCGCTCCATTTCCTCAAATCCGGTTTGAAACTCAATCCCCTTTCGAAGAACCTTGAGTGCCAATGACTTCTGGAAAGCGTCGTCAATGTCAAAGACTTCGTAGACATCACCCGATGCCCCCTCCCCCACATGGCGCAATACTCTATAGCGCCCAAAGAGGTCATCAGGCTGATAGCGCCCCTCGGAGACCACTGCCTTCGGCACAACCATGTCTATTCTCTGTCGCAGTGGTAGTGCTCCATCGGTCAGTAAAATATCTAATTCATCGTCAACCAGACCAAGCCCCAGAACTCTCAGCATCGCCTCAAGATTGCTTCGTCGTCCCGAGTTCCCCCGGAGTAGTCGCTTCACCGTGGAGCTATTGGTAAGCCCCATCTGACGAGCAAGTTCCTCATCAGAGAGACGCAGTTGGGACTTACGTCGCCTAATTTCCTCAGGATTACTGAGCCGCCAACCGTTCGCCTTCTCAAGCTTCATACAGAGGCAATTCGGCGCAAAACAACGCAATTCCTGCGTGTCCTTCAGGAGCTAAAATTGCACCAGATTATTGCATTGTTTTGCTCCTGACACTTCCCTTGGGGTTTGATAGCATCAGCCCATCAACCGAAAGACCACTTAGAGGGATACTCAAATGATACTGACACTGACTCTGACACTCATCACGCTCACGCTTCTGGGCCTTGTCTTCGCCGCACTCGCAGGCAAGATTCTTCTCGCCCTCGCCCTGCTTGCGCTTCTGGTCTGCCTGATTCGCGCCGCAGAGGCCATTGGGGTGGACGGCACCGACACTGAGGACGTGGCCGCGATGCTTGCACCCGTTCTGCTGGTGCTCGGGACGCTCTTTCTGGGCGGGATTCTCCTGGTCGCACTTGCCCCACTCGCCACCGCGCTACCCCCACGCCAGCTCGTGCTGCGCTAGAAAATCCCCGCCCTACCCTGTCCCCCTCCCTCTCCCCCTTCCCTGCCCTGAGGGAAGGGGGCCGGGGGGATGGGTTCAAAGCGTACGGGATGGGTTCGGGTGCAGTAAAGAACCACGGGCTAAAGCCCCGGGCTTTCAGCCCTGTGGTTCTTTACAACGGGAAGGAAGCCTGTCAAGGCTGACCATCGAAACCACGAGAGAGTTCCGCTTTTTTGGCAGAATCAGAGATTTGGGTTTGCTGGTCTTGAATGTAGCGACGAACCGCTGCCTCATCACGATAGCCCACGCTCTCACAGAAGTAGCCCTCAGACCAAAATGCAG
>JANNDD010000920.1:0-1531 GCA_031387365.1 Armatimonas sp.
CTTCTCATGGCTCAACGGATCGAGATTGCCCGCCGCACTGCCCGTTGGGAAGCGGTGGGACAAGCCACCACCATCGAGCAGGTCATGCAGAGCGCATCACGCGTTCTTCAGCAGCGTCTGGAGGTACCGCTATGTCTCTAACGATCTCTCGGTACAAAGGCGGCAGACATTGGGCGGTACGGGAAGCCGCCACCGGCTCGCTCGTAGTCGTCACGGTCTACCGCAAGGGCGCTGCCGAAGTTGTCAGACGGCTCACCGGGCAAGTCCCGGAAAGAGCGAAGCGACAGAGGCGCGAGACCTTCGTTTACGAAGCCAAAACGTCTCTGGAGGCAACGATATGAGCGGCTATCAGCGGCCCATCAAGTTCCTCTTGGGCAAGGTCTACGTTACGCCCGCCGCCATTGAAGCCCTGATCCGAAACGAGGAGGAGCTAATACACCTACTCAAGCGGCATCGTGAAGGAGACTACGGCGCGGAGATGTGCTACGACGACCGAGTCGTAAACGAGGAATCCATAAAGCGGGGTGGTCGGGTTCTTTCCAGCTACACCCTCAAGGATGATTCGGTTATCTGGATCATCACGGCGGCAGGCTGGACGCAATCAACTGCAATGCTGCGCGAGGAGTACTGACCATGAACCAATCCAAGCAAGCCCCTACCAGGGTTTTAGAAGGTCCTAAGGTTATTGTGCTTCACACGGACGACCAAGTCTTTTGCTTCACCGACAGCAACGGCTGCGAGTGGCATTGGAACGCAGGTGCGGGAATGCGGCTGGTGGAAGCCAACGGCAAACAGCCTATGACGTTCTACCCGAGCGATCACGGGCTGACAGTCGAGTATCTGCAAAAGCAGTACCCCGACCTGGATTTGGACTATGCCAGAACCACGGATGTGACGAGGCCAGTCCTCTTCGTTCCCTTCTACGATGGCACCAGTGTCCTCATAGACGGCTGGCATCGCGTCGCTCGCACCGTGCTGGAGGGCATCCCCTTCCTACTCTGTCACGAGCTGACCGAATCGGAGCGCGACGAGGTGCTCGTCATGAAGATTCCCCCAAAGTCCCAGCCTCCGAAGCTGGCACCAATGGACACACAGAAAGGACGGCGAAAGCCATGAAAGAAATCCCAGTCATGAAAGCATTGGCACTAGAAGCCATGAAATCAGCAGTTTTAACTCCTCTGGGAGTCGTTGACCGCGAGGCGCTTATCGCCTCTAAGATAGAGGAGTACGGAACCTTTGGCGACGTGATCCTTAGAGAAGAACTCTTCGGCCACACGTACCTTTGGAACGTCGGTCATGCCGCTCACATCGTCACGACCAGCAACCGGCCGCAACGCCCGCTAGTCTTGGCCGAGTACGGCATCACCGAGGAGCTTTGCCGAAAGTGGCGACCAGGCATGGACGAGGAGCGGGTCATGCGCCTTGACCTCACTGTGCCCCACATCGTCACTGTACTGGAAGATCGCACCGTGTTTCTGTGTTGCTGGATGAGGCTCTTCAAAGCACTGCGCGAGGGAGTGACCGAGCTTCC
>JANNDD010000983.1:0-1034 GCA_031387365.1 Armatimonas sp.
ACTTTACGCCATGGTATCCCCGATAGTGCCAAGGGCCATCGTAGATGACCTCTGTAGTTGTGGGGTTCTTCAAGCTGCTACCAACCTTTCCTGAACCGAGTAGATCACCTCCGTATCAGCGGTGAGTGATGCGGACGGCGCTGGAGTGTCCAGCGACTCGCCTACCACGTCCTCGACTGCCTCGCGGCAGAGCGGAGTCCAGTGGAGCAAGCGACGAGAGCGAACCGCAGAGGCATTGTCTGCCGCCTTGGGCTTGCGCCTTCCCGTTCGCAAGTTGGTCGCGGGACTGTTGCAGTTGGGGATGGTCTCCTTGAAGAGAATCAGCCCCAGCTCCTCGTCAAAGTCCATCAGGATATTGCCCATCTGGTACTTCCTTCGGGTGTAGTGCTCGATGAGCAGGAACTCCAGCTCACTTCGCACGTCCTCCAAGCCGCCACGGAAGCTAGTAACGATGGTCTCCAGCCAGGGGCCGGTAGGGAAGTCGGGCACTTGGGGGGCCCAGCTTACCAACACGACTGCTTCACTCATCTCCTCGCCTTGCACGGGCACGAAAACCCGTACCCGACAATCTGCCTTCCGCTCTTTGCTGTCTTCCAGCTCAAAGCGCTGATCCAGGGTCTTTCTCACGATTCTTCTCCTTCCGGTATCTCAGGTGCCAGGTGGAAAACGAGGCAGCCTTCCGCATCCTCGGCGTTTAGCCAGTAAGCGGGAAGTTCGGTGACTTCCGTTCTCACCGCTTTGAAAAGTCGCATCCAGCAACAGAGAATCACGGTGCGATCTTCTAGGACAGCAACGAGGTGAGGCACAGTGAGGTCAAGGCACATGGCCTTTTGCTCATCCATGTCCGGTCGCCACTGCCTGCAAAGCTCTTCGGTGATGCCGAACTCCGCCAGAACCAGCGGGCTTTGTGGCTTAGTGCTGGTCGTGACGATGTGTGCTGCATGGCCGACGTTCCAGAGGTACGTGTGGCCGAAGAGTTCTTCTCGTAGGATCACGTCGCCGAAGCTGCCGCACTCCTCTATCTTGAAGGCGAT
>JANNDD010000009.1:0-2124 GCA_031387365.1 Armatimonas sp.
AGCGCGGGGTGCTCCTCCAAACAATGCGCAACAATCTTGGCAACATAGTGTGTCAGGCTGGGCCGTGGTGTGGGCAGGGTTTTGAGAAACGCATCGGCGGCTTCTACCGGCAGATCGAGCCAGGAGTAGGTACTAGGATCACGCGGGTGGTTCCAGCTCGCAATCGAGATCTTCCGGTAGGTCGAGAGGCGCTGCTTCGCGCCCAGAGGGAGATGTTTCATGCTGACTATGGTAACCGATAATCTTGCTCAACGGCGTGGGGCTTTTGGCTTAATTTTGGTATAACAGCACCAGGATGAAAGACCTACTCGCTACTGTCGCCGTTTTTTTTGCTCTTGCTATCTTCTGGTTGGGTTGCCCAGTGCCCAGTGCGGCACAACCCCCTCCTGCTCCGCTGAAGATCGCGTCCGTATTAAGCAAGCCATTGGAGGAATTTGAGAAGCTTCTAGGCAAGCCGCGCCATATCGGGGAGGAGCAGGAGCGCTACTACAAAGCGGCAGGTTTTGTGCGAGTCGTGGTGCGGCCCCTGCCGCAGAAGACCCTCGCAAGCATTACGCTCCAGTTCGCTCCGGGCACCGTCATAAACGAGCGAGCCGCTCTGGCAAGAGTCGGTATAGTGGATACGGTGCTCCCCGACCACTGGACAGCGCACTGGGTCACTCCGGGTGATTCGAAGAACGACGAGCTAATACTCTCTCGGGTACAGAGTGTGCAAAGTAGCACACAGAATGTAATTCTGACCCGGCATTTTCTGGAGCGCATGCAGGAGCGTGGTGTCTCTGAGGCACAGGCGAGAGAGCTTCTGGAGAACGGCAAGCGCTTCTATGACCCGAAAAACGACAGTTTTATCCGCTATAAAGACGGAATCTACATTGCGCTAACCAAAGACGGAACCCTCAAGACAGTCATTCGTGGGCCGATCTCCAAGCGCTGGCAACCCCTCTTATGACAACCCTACAGCCCGACTATATCCGCGCCCACACGCACGCCACAAAACACAGCGCCGAGCTCCTTGCGAGCGAGACCTGCGGCTGCTTCCACTGTCAGAAAACATTCCCCCCCGCGTTCGTGACGCACTGGATTGACAAAGACGAAAACCGGATCGGCCAGACGGCGCTCTGCCCCCACTGCGGCATAGATGCTGTCCTAGGCTCCGCCTCCGGCTTTGCGATCACTCCACTGCTGCTTCAGCAGATGCACCAGCACTGGTTCGTGGAGCAAAAAGCTCAGAAAGACTAAAACGCTTGTTGTGAATTATGTTTTCGCTGCGCCGCCACCGTTCGAGGGATTAAAATCCCTCGCTACAAACGCCTTCGGCGCGTCCTCCGGACGAAAAAACCGAAGTCAAAACGGAAAAACAGGAATTCAAAACGGCTTTGTTTTCCGAAGGACATCTTATCTTGTCCGAAGGACATCGGCGGAGCCGACTCGCAGCGAGGGATTTTAATCCCTCGCGCAAAGTCACAACAAAGGTTTTAATGCACGGCTTACTTCAGTGCTTCGTCGAGATCCGCGATCAGATCGTCCACATGCTCGATGCCGACGGAGATTCGGATGAGATCCTCGGTGAGCGTGAGCTTTCTTCGAACATCCTCGGGCATGGAGAGATGCGTCATGGTCCATGGCTGCTCGATCAGGCTCTCGACGCCGCCGAGCGACTCTGCGAGAACAAAGATATTGAGGTGTGTCAGTAGATGTTTTGCCACCTCACCATTGGTCACACGGAAGCTAAACGTCCCACCGTAGCCTGACATCTGGCGCAGAGCGAGCTCATGTTGCGGGTGAGACTCCAGCCCCGGGTGCAGCACCTGGGTCACTTTGGGGTGCGCCTCCAGCCAGTGTGCGATTGCCAGTGCGTTGGAGTTGTGGCGCTCCATGCGCACGGGCAGTGTTTTCACGCCACGCATGGTCAGGAAGCAGTCAAATGGTGCCTGCGCCGTGCCCATTGCGTTCTGGAGCATCTTGATCTTCTCGGCAAGCTCCGGGTCGTTGGTGATCGCCGCGCCCGCTACCACATCAGAGTGCCCGTTGATGTATTTCGTGGTCGAGTGCATCACGATATCAATGCCAAGCTCCAAAGGCCGCTGATAAAACGGCGAGAGAAACGTATTGTCGCAGAACGTT
>JANNDD010000046.1:0-9400 GCA_031387365.1 Armatimonas sp.
ATAAACTGATCCGCCTCGATGATAACCGCCCGAAGCGGCTCGGACAAGCCCTTCGCAAGGGTGGACTTTCCTGCAAAAGACAATCCACACAATAGATACAGAACGGGTGATCTAGATTTCATAGCACAACGATTGTAGAGCAGGCACGTTAGGAGGGCTACCTGAACACTGGAGAAATTTATTGCTGCGCAGAGCTTACTCCCGAGCGTGGGAAACGGGACGTAGCATATAGACCAGCGCTCCCAGTGTCTCACCTTTCTTCGCATCGGTATGACAGGAAAGACAAGTAGCACTCTCTGCCCGAATCGGCCTGAGAACAAATTTCCAGCTCTTTTCCGTAAAGGTAACTTCCTTGCCTGAGCGTGCCTCGTTAAGCTTAAATAGAATCGCATCGTTCAAAAGAGCTTCTTCATCGCGACGGGCTTTTTCTAGATGCTTAGAAAACGGAATCATCAAACGACTACGCTCTTGTGGCGTACTGTCTTTGTCCACCACAAGCCGGGGTTCAGGCGACTCGACAAGTATCTGGGCGAGGGAACCTTTAAGGGGAACCAGACCACTGCTGCTGTAGGAATCGGGCAGAGTGCGCAAGTGCAACATCGCGACACGAAGCTCTACCCGAAGAGACTTCGCTTCCTTGGCAAGCCTCTGAGCGGGCCCATTTGGATCCACAATGCGCCCAGAATCCATACGCTGTAGTGCCACTGGGAAAGAATCTCTGGACTTGGTATGCCCTCGGCTTTTTGGGCGGAGACGTCCCATGCCAAACTCACCTGTCAGCGTCTCCTGAAACGGGGGAAGAAAATAGGCATCCAGGTGTTCAATGAAGGTTTGGGTCTTATCCATTGGTGCGGCGATGCTTGATATTGCCATAACACTGACCACAAGAGTGTGTCTTTTCATCATTTCCTCTTTGATTGCACTATGGATAGATTCCTTCATTTGGGAGCTTGCTAGCCGAACGGTGAGGCGGCGAAGCCCTCTGGAAATACGATACAATCCTTTCTATGTGGCAACGATTCACCGAACGCGCTCGCCGCGTCGTTTTTTTCGCGCAAGAAGAAGCGGGACGCCTCGGGGAGAACTATGTTTCGACAGAGCATCTTCTCCTGGGTTTAGTCAAAGAGAATGATAGCGTCGCCGCTCGCATTCTGGATCGGATCGGGGTCTCGCTAGGCCGGATTCGCTCGGAGATTGAGCGCCAAGTGGCCCGGGGCGATGGACGTATGGGCCCGGAGATGCAGCTCACGCCAAGAGCCAAGCGCGTGATTGACCTGGCCTACGACGAAGCACGGCAGCTTGGCAACAACTATATCGGCACGGAGCATCTACTTTTAGGCCTGATCCGTGAAGGCGAGGGCCTCGCGGGGCGCGTGCTGGGCAAGATGGGCGTGGACTTAGAGCGCACCCGCCGTGAGGTTCGCTTGCTGCAAGACCAGGAGCCGGGGCAGCCCGTGGCCGCCGGACGAGGCAACCCGAGCAAAGACCAGCGCTCCCGCACCCCCACCCTGGATGAGTTTGGCCGCGACCTGACTGAGTATGCCCGAAACGACAAGCTCGACCCCGTGGTAGGCCGTGCCGAAGAGATCGAGCGCGTGATCCAGATTCTCTCGCGCCGCACCAAGAACAACCCTGTCTTAGTGGGAATGCCCGGTGTTGGAAAGACCGCGATTGCCGAGGGGCTGGCGACACGTATCGTCACACAAGACATCCCCGAGATGCTCAAGGACAAGCGTCTGATCTCGCTGGACCTAGCGGGGCTCGTGGCCGGAACCAAGTACCGGGGCGAGTTTGAGGAGCGGATGAAGCGGGTCATGGATGAGGTGCGCAAGGCCAATGGGGAGATCATTCTCTTTATTGATGAGCTGCACACCGTGGTTGGAGCCGGAGCCGCCGAGGGCGCAATAGACGCCAGCAATATCATGAAGCCCGCGCTCTCTCGCGGCGAGCTGCAGTGTATCGGCGCGACAACCATTGACGAGTACCGTAAGTACATCGAGAAAGATGCCGCACTCGCCCGCCGCTTCCAGATGGTGAAGGTGGACGAGCCCAGCGTGGAGGAGGCTGTCGAGATCCTCAAGGGCCTACGCCACCGCTACGAGGAGCACCATAAAGTCGAGATCAAGGACGCGGCGCTGGATGCAGCCTGCCGCCTCGCGGATCGCTATATCACGGATCGGCACCTGCCCGATAAGGCGATTGACCTCATTGATGAGGCCTCTTCCAAAGTCCGTCTGAAAGCCGCCACCGCGCCGCAGCCGCTGCGTGAGGCCAAGGCTGAGCTGATTCAGATAGAAAAAGAACTGGGCCGCCTCCCCGACGAAGGCGACTTCGACCGGGTGAGCTTCCTGGAGGACCAGCAAAACTACCTCACCGAGCGCATCGCCGATATGCAGTCGCGCTGGGACACAGAGCGTGCGGGCCTGGAGCTTGTGGTAGACGAGGACGATATCGCGCAGGTGGTCTTTGCCTGGACTGGGATTCCCGTCAACCGCTTGGTGGAGACCGAGACCCAGAAACTGCTTCAGATGGAAGATGAGCTCAGCCTGCGCGTCATTAGCCAAAAAGAAGCCATTATCGCCGTCAGCAAGGCAATTCGCCGTGCGCGCTCCGGCCTGAAAGATCCCAAGCGCCCCATCGGCTCGTTTCTCTTCCTGGGCCCAACCGGTGTGGGCAAGACCGAGCTGGCGCGTGCCTTGGCAGCATTTCTCTTCCGAAAAGAAGAGAATCTTATTCGCATTGATATGTCCGAGTACATGGAGCGCTTCGCCGTCTCGCGGCTCGTGGGAGCACCTCCGGGCTACGTCGGCTACGACGAGGGCGGGCAGCTCACCGAGGCCGTCCGGCGCAACCCCTACGCCGTGGTGCTGCTTGATGAGGTCGAAAAAGCACACCCTGAGGTCTTCAACCTGCTCCTGCAAGTGATGGAAGATGGCCGCCTCACCGACTCCCAGGGCCGCGTGGTGGACTTCAAGAACACTGTGCTCATCATGACATCCAACATCGGGGCGCACCTCATCAACCGGGAGCCACAGATCGGGCTCCGAGGCTCCAAGCCTCGCGACGAGACCGATCGGGACTACTCGTCCATGAAGAACAAGGTCACGGAGGAGCTCAAGCGCGCCTTCCGCCCCGAGTTCCTCAACCGTATTGACGAGACGATTGTCTTCCACTCGCTCACAGCCGCGAACATCCGCCAGATCGTGGACCTGATGCTCAACAATGTCCGCAAGCAAGTGTTGCAGCACGACCTAGTGCTGGAGGTCTCTGGCCCGGTGATGGACAAGCTCGCCGCCGATGGCTTCGACCCGACCTACGGAGCCCGCCCGCTCCGCCGCTCTGTTCAGCGTCTGATCGAGGACCCGCTGGCTGAGGAAGTGCTCCTGGGCCGCTTCGGCGCCGGTGACATCATCCTGGCCGAGCTTGATGGCGAGGGCGACGATGCCGTGGTGATCTTCCGCAAGAAAGAGATCGAGGACACCCTCCGCGAGATTGGCGAGGAGTCCACCCCCGCCGCGATCGCAGCCGCACCAGGGTCACTGGACCCATCCCCCAGCCCCTTCCCTCAGGGCAGGGAAGGGGAGTAAGAGCAAGAGCCGTGTCTGCAACAGCCTCTCTGCCAGAGCTAGCCGCTCCAGCTCCTCTCCCTGTGGAGCAGGAGAGCCGCCGTGCGATCTGGACGCGGGAGTCCGTTCGTCTCGCCGCGAGCCTGGGGTTCTTCGACCCGGAGCGCTACGAGCTTCTGGAGGGAGAGCTGATTGAGAAAATGAAGAATCGTCGTCATACCATCACGCTCCGCCGCGTCCGTCAGGCGCTCCTGGCGTTTTTTGCCGAGGAGTACCTTCAGGCGGAGGCCCCTATCAACGTTGCCCCAACGGAGAACGAGACGAACGCCCCCGAGCCTGATCTCGTGGTACTCACCCGCCCGGATGAGGATTTTCTCGACACTAACCCCGGCCCCGCTGACATCGCGCTGGTGATCGAAATCGCCGACTCCACCCTACGGCGCGATCTCGGCAGCAAAGCCACTCGCTATGCTCGGGCGGGGATTCGGGAGTACTGGGTGGTAGATATCGAGAACCGAAAGCTCCACGTCCACCGTGAGCCCAGCGGCGACACCTGGGCAAGTATCACCGTTCTTGATGAAACTAAAATCGTCAGCCCCCTCACTGCCCCCCAGGCCAGCATCCCACTTACAGAACTTTTCCCACCTCAGCAATAACATCATCCTTGTGACAGTTGCAGTAGAAACACTCGTTGGACGGCCTCGCATGAACTATCCCAAGACATACGAATCGGTCGAAGACTTACCCTCCGTCGCACGAATCGTTCGCGAGGTTCTGCCTCGCCTCCTCGAAGGGGACAACCCAATTCTTGTAGGGCTTCGCGCACAGCTACGTCAGCTAGTTGTTAGTTCCGTAGAGATGACGGGAGTGGGATTCTTCGCCGAGCTTCTCGTCCCCCTTGACATCCCAACCATGAGTCCTGCACACCTCGTTGGTGGCAACGCAGACATAGAGCTCACAGGGGTTGAGAACGGTGCTGGATGTGTCCTCTTTGTCGACGACGGAAGACTATCCACTCTCGAAGGTTATACATTTGGAGGCGAAGAGTGGCGAACCGATGCATTTGTGCTTTCAATAGGTAGAGTATTCCCCTTGGAGCCGCCCCGGCTCGACATCAAGGCGTGATCGGGTAAACTCAGAGCAATGATGCCTCTTCTTGCGATCATCCAACCGGCGGAGAGCTTTCCGGCGCTACTCAAGCGCATCGAGCAGCTTGCGGTAGCGGGCAAGCTGGATGCGGCGGCAGTAGAGGCCCGTAAAGCCATTGCGCTCCAGCCCCGTGCTCCTGAGGGACATTACTGGCTGGGGCGCATTGCCTTGCGGCAGGGCAAAGTGAGTGAGGCGCGGACGAGCCTTACCCGCGCCAGCACGCTCAAGCCCGCCCCGGCGCTGGCGAAGACCCTTCAGGAGCTGCTTGCCAAGCTACCCGTGGAGCTACCTGCACCACAGCCCACACCACTCCACGCCAAAGCGCCGCTAATTCCGGCCCCACTCACCCTCGCCGACTATAAAGCGCAGCTTGTCTCTGTCCCGGCGGGAAGTTTTATGATGGGAAGCCCCGACACCGCGCCCGACCGTGCTCCCGTGCACAAAGTGACCCTCGCGGCGTTCAAGCTGGGGCGTACCCCGGTGACCGTGGCAGTGTTTCAGGAGTTCTGCAAGGCCACGAGCCGCAAGATGCCCGACCCGCCCGCCTGGGGCTGGATTGCGGATCATCCGATGGTGAACGTGAGCTGGGAAGAGTCAAAAGCCCTCGCCGACTGGGCCAAGCTGCGCCTGCCCACGGAGGCCGAGTGGGAGTACGCAGCGCAGGGCGGCGAGGCGGCACCGATCTTCCCCTGGGGCAACACCTACAAAGATGAGCTGGCCTGGTCAAGCGTCTCCCAGCAGCGGGATAAGACAGCGCCCGTCAGCCGCACGGAACATGTCTTTGTCAATGGCTGTGGCCTCTCGGACATGGCAGGCAATGTCTTTCAGTGGTGTGCGGACTGGTATGGTGCCAAGTACTACGCGAGCTCTCCCGAGGAGAATCCCACCGGTGCGACAACGGGCACGGATCGAATTCTACGGGGCGCATCGTGGTACAGCTACACCACCGTCACTTCGTTTCGGTGCGCGGGCCGTGCCTGGAGCCACCCCGCCGGGCGCGGTGACTCCGATGGTTTCCGGCTCGCCCAATGAGAGTGGCGGTCGTTGGCATTGGCGCAGTGGGAAGTGCAGCATGCCGGTTTCTTGCCGAAGCAGGCCATACCGTGATCGGGTTTGAGCGTTTTACCATCGGGCATGCGCTGGGTTCGTCGCACGGGGAGTCGCGGATCATTCGCTATGTCTATCCCGAAGTGCACTACACAAAGCTCATGAGCCAGGCCTACCCGCTCTGGGACGCACTGGAGCAAGCGGCGGGTGAGGAGCTTTTCGTGCGCTGTGGCGGCCTCTTCTTTGCCCCCAAAGACCACCCCGAACTCACCAGTATGCAGCAAGCGCTGGAGGTCAATGGTATCGCGCACACGCTCTTGGGCCCGGAGGAGATCGCTGAGCGCTACCCGGCACTCGTGCTGGCTCAGGGTGAGGCGGCGATCTGGCAGAGCGATGCGGGGCTGCTCCGTGCAGGTGCAATTGTACGCGCACAGGCACGGCTGGCGCAAAACGCGGGAGCGGAGCTACGAGAGAGTACGGTTATTGG
This sequence comes from Armatimonas sp., assembly GCA_031387365.1. Taxonomy (GTDB): domain Bacteria; phylum Armatimonadota; class Armatimonadia; order Armatimonadales; family Armatimonadaceae; genus Armatimonas. Next base: position 6,250 of record JANNDD010000046.1, read on the forward strand.
GAGTCTGGAGGAGCTATCGGGCTTCGACCATGTGATTGTCTGTGCGGGAGCCTGGGCCAATACACTCTTCCCCGAGCAACCACTGTCGCTTACCGTCACACGTCAGCAAGTGACCTATCTCTCCGGCGAGCTCCCCGATTACCCGATCTGGATTGACGCCGAGAGCTACTGGTACGGCTTCCCCGGCGACGGCCGCATTGCAGGTGTGAAGCTGGCTCGCCATATCCCACAAGTCCCCTTCGATCCCAACCAACAAGACCGTCCTACACTTGCCAGCGACGACGACGCGGCCTTAGCCTATGCCGCTGCGCGCTTCCCGAGCCTTGGCCCCGACGTGACGCACCACGCGTCTTGCCTCTACACGAACACTCCCGATGAGAGCTTTGTTTTTGACCACCCGCGCCCGAAAGTGACACGTGTCTCGGCGTGCTCAGGCCACGGCTTTAAGTTCTCGATCCTCATGGGTCGCCTCGCCGCCGACGCCGCCACAAAATAAAAAAACCGGGGCAGCTCACGCCACCCCGGTTTTCAGCTCACTTAGGAGGCCCGCCCCCCGGCATGGCAGATTTACCATCATCCGTCGCGGTGCTTCCCGGCAAACCAGGAGCGGGTTTTGCTCCTGCCGGAGGCGGAGTAGGCTCCTCAGGCTTAGAGCATCCCCCCAGAAGCGCAACCGTGCCTAAAAGTGCCAAGGCACCTAGCATCCCAATGAGTCGTGTGTGCATTCTTATTCCTTTCGTTCCTATGGCCACGCGTTGTTGCCACCCAGGCTCCAGAGCTGGCCATCCGCATAGAGCTTCTGGGCTTGAATGCCTTTGGCATGACCGTCACAGAAGACCACGTTATTGATCGCCGTCGGGCTGGGTGCAGTACCCACCGCCGCTTTCCGATACGAGCCAGAGTGACGACCATCTGCCGTTGCGATCGAGCCAATGAAACCGGAACGACGGTCAAAAAAGGAGAGTGCCAGTGCCGCTCCTGGCAGGCGTCCCCCACAAAGCCAGTCCCACGTCTCGACAGTCGCGGCGGCTTGGGCAGGTGTCCCCACAGACGCCATGTTCACAGGAATATAGGTGGTAGCGATACCTGGCGGCATCCACCAGTTCACCAGGTGGTCACTGATCCCATACGAGGATGCGTAACCCAAGCCACTACAGCTCGCCTTCTGCAACGCGGCATCGGGCTTGTTGCCGCTGGGACAGAAGAATGTCTGAGACAGATCACTTACCAGGGCCTGCCCGCCTGAACCACTACTACCCGCCTTCTGAATGTAAGGAGAGATCAGCTGCGGCCAGTACTGACTGGGAGCGCTATAGCTCCTGTCTGAAGGAGTGTAGCCACTGAAGTACGGACAGTAGGTCTCGTCGTAGTCCTGTGCGTACATCATGATACCCAGCCCAATCTGCCGACAGTTCGACAGACAGGAGATTGTGCGGGCTTTCTCTCGCGCTTGAGCGAATACTGGAAAGAGAATCGCGGCGAGAATCGCGATGATCGCGATCACGACAAGAAGCTCAATGAGCGTAAACGCGGATTTTCTTGATTGCATTAAAATTCCCTCCTAAAGCGAAAAATCACTACTGGCGTGAGCGACACCAGTCCCGCTCGCCTGCAGTCGCCGCAAAGAAATCAACACAGGCTTTGAAGGCAGCTTTAGAAGTTGGACTTCCGAGGCTGATACTGCCACGAATCTGAGTCATACCGGGCGGATACGCCTGAGCATCTCTCGACCACTTCGCATGACCATCGCAGAAGACATAGTTCGCGCCACCAGAGTGCCGATCGGGCCATTCCCAGTTATTGTTAGTTGTCGAGGGGGATCCCGGTAGGACAGTAGCAGTTCCCCCTCGGTTTGTGTAGCTCTGGAACCACCAGGGCGGTGCCATGCGACCGAATGCACCTCCATCCCCGACAAAGATTGTCTGCGCAGATGCATCAATAAGTGGCAAAGACGGAAAGCGGTACACGGTTCCGTTGGAGTTGGTCTCCCAGCCCTCGCGCATCAGCACTTGGCTGTAACCATAGCTGCGAATCGTGTTCGCATAGGGAACCGAAGGACACTTCCAGACCCCTCCCCGATCGTTCAAACCAGGGTTACCACTCTTGACATAGGGTAGGAGCACATTGTCCCAGTAAAAGGGAGGGGTATCCCAGGTTGGGAAGGCAGCAGCAGTAATCAGCCCCCAGTTCCAGGCGGGGAGCCCTTCATCGTAGTCCTGAGCATACATCATCATCGCCGTGCCCATCTGCTTCATATTAGAGAGACAGGCAGTTTGACGAGCCTTTGCACGGGCTTGCGCAAACACAGGAAAGAGAATCGCGGCGAGAATCGCGATGATTGCGATCACAACAAGTAGTTCGATCAGTGTGAAAGCTGACCGTGAAGAATAGCGCTTTACCATAAAAAAAAACCTCCAGCCCAACAGCGGGCAAAAACGAATGGTTTAGTATACCCTGTCTGAATTTGTTGTCAAATTATTAGTTTATACTAATCCTAAGCACCTGTAAAACCTATCCCTGTTTCTGTACCAGCTCCAAAACCGCCTCGCCGAACTTTGCCGCTTTTCCTGGCCCGATCCCAGCGATCTCTAGTAGCTCAAACTCATTGGCGGGCTTGCGGGATGCGATTCCCTCCAGCACCTTATCCGCGAAGATGACATACGGCGGGACAGCTTGCTCGCTCGCAAGCTCTTTGCGCCAGGCTTTCAGCACAGTGAGTAGCCCCGGATCCGCACTCGCACTAGAAGCCTGTGCCTGCACCACCGATGGCGCACGCCACTCGATATCCAGCGCCCCCGCTTGCAGAGCCTCCAGCCCACTCTCTGTAAGATAGAGCCGCCGGTACTCATCCTCTTCGTCGCGGCGAAGGTAGTGCTGATCAATCAGCGCCTCAATCAGCCGCTCGACATCGGCTTTTTTCCAGCCCTCTAGTGCCCCAAATGCTCCTGTACGACTCGGCTTAACGGGCGCATCGGGTGTGCCACGCAGTGCTTTCATGAGGCCCGCCTTGCCCAGATGAAACGGGTAGTAGCCACTTGCCAGGTCATGGAGCAGGCGCAGAGCGTCCAAACCTTGGGGCGCCCCCCCCCCCGAGCGGGGCGCCCCCACCCCCAGACAGGGTGGGGGTGGGCCACCGAATTATAAACACACC
>JANNDD010000064.1:0-8104 GCA_031387365.1 Armatimonas sp.
GTCACGCTGGAGCCCGGCGAGCTGTGCGTCGTCCCGCGTGGTATCGAGCACCGCACCCTCGCCGAGAGTGAGGCCGAGGTACTCCTCTTCGAGCCCGCCGCCACCCGTAACACCGGCAATGTCCAGGACGCGGCGTTTACCGCGCCTAATGGAGTCAAGCTGTGAGCTCGAACACCGAGATCGAGCGCAAGTTTCTCGTGGAAGGCACCGACTGGCAGAGCGCCACACCGACCTACTACTGCCAAGGCTACCTCAATCGCGATAAGCACCGAACCGTGCGTGTCCGGGTTGCGGGTGAGCAGGGCTTTCTGACGGTCAAGGGCCTCACGACGGGAGCCAGCCGGGCGGAGTTTGAGTACACTATTCCCCTCGAAGACGCCAAAGCGCTGCTGGCTCTCTGTGAGGGGCCGCTGGTGGAGAAGCTGCGCCATATTGTCAAGCACGCGGGGCTTCGCTGGGAAGTGGATGCCTTTCTCGGCGACAACGACGGGCTCGTGGTCGCGGAGATAGAGCTGGAGTCCGAGGCGCAAGAGATCGCGCTGCCCGAGTGGGTCGGGGCGGAGATCACCGGCGATGCGCGGTACTACAACTCAAACTTGGCGACCGAGCCCTACAGCACTTGGAAAAACACTTTGTCTTGATTGTCAGCGCTGGAATCTGCTATCATTCCCGCAAGCTTTCGGTGGGGACGTGTGAAGGAGCTAGGGTAGATGGGTTTGGATGCGTTTCTTTTCGACGATACGGCGATGCGCGATTTTATCGTCAATGGCTACTGTGTGCTGAAGGTGGATCTTCCGCCTGCGTTTCATACGCAGGTTTTTGAGAAGACGAAGAAGATTCTGGCTGAGGAGGGCAATCCGGGCAACAATATCCTGCCACGCATCCCTGAGGTGCAGGAGGTCTTCGATGCGCCCCAAGTGCGCGGTGCGCTGACGAGTATTTTAGGGCCATCGTACGTGATGCACGTGCACCGGTTTGCGCATCCCAACGGGCCGGGCGGCAAGGGCGGCGGCTGGCATAAAGATAGCTACTGGGGCTACTCCAAGGTGCGTGACCACCATCCCCGCTGGATCATGGCGATGTACTACCCGCAGGATGCCCCCGTGGAGATCGGACCGACGGGCGCGATTCCGGGCAGCCAGTACTACGAGTCGCGGGTGGCGAGCCTGCCGCTCAGTGACGATATCGCTGCGCTCGATCCCGACGGCATTGGGTTTCCCATGGCGGGCGAGGCGGGGAGCGTGATCCTGATCCACTTCGATCTGTGGCACCGGGCGTTTCCCAACCACACCGACAAAGAGCGCTACATGTTCAAGTTCCAGTTCACGCGCATGGATGAGCCCGAGCCCCTGCCCAACCAGGCGCACTGGAAGCGCGATGCGGCGGAGATTCCCCTGAGCGCGGAGCTGGCAGAAAATCCCCGCAGCCCGCTCTGGCGACAGATGTGGCACTGGCTGGCGGGCGAGGCAGCATGGGAAACCACGGGCGATCCGGAGGCGCTCAAAGCCGGGCTCTGGGACAGCGCGGAGGAGACACGGCTGAGTGCGGCCTACACGCTCGGGGGGCTTGGTGCGGCGGGGGTGACCGTTTTGAGCGAGGGGCTGCTACACGAGGGGGAGCGCGACGAAGTGCGACGCGCGGCGTGCTACGGCCTCACGACTGCAGGGGGGATGGCGCTTCACACACTGACCGAGGCGCTCGGCTCGGAGAACGAGCGAACGCGTGGCTACGCCGTCTACGCACTGGGTGATCTGGGGGTGCGTGCGGCGGAAACGATCCCCGCGCTGACAGCACGCACTGCCGATCCCTCTGCGTTTGTGCGGCGGCAGATTGCCGATGCGCTAGGGCAGATTCACAGCCAGCCAGAGCTCTCGGTGCCCGCGCTCACACACTTGCTCGAAGATACCGACAGCCAGACGCGCTTTAATGCGGCGTACGGCCTCGCGAAGTTCCGCGAGAAAGCCGTGGCTGCCGTCCCCGCGCTCGCCACCGCGCTGACGGATGATAATCGTTATGTTCGGGGGCACGCCACCATCGCGCTGGAGCAGCTGGGCTCCGCGTCGCCCACCGCGCTCAAGACACTTTTGCACCACTTCCAGACCACGCGCTGGTGCCCCATTACCACACGAGAGAGTACGTTTTAATATGCACAATATCGTTAAGATCGCCGCTGTTGCTGCCGTCGCCGTGCTGCTCGTGGGAGCCACGCGGGTTCAGGCACAGACCGAGAAACCGTTTCTTCACCCGCTCTTCACTGACAACATGGTCTTGCAGCGTGGTATCGCCGACCCGGTGTGGGGCTGGGCCAAGCCCGGTCAGAAGATCACGGTGTCGCTAAACGGGAAAAGTGCCACGGCAACTGCTGGCGCGGATGGCAAGTGGATGGTGAAGCTTGGGCCGTTTAGCGCAGGCGGGCCGTTCACGCTGAGCATTACCGGGCCACAGAGTGTTACCCTCAAGAACATCCTGATCGGCGATGTCTGGATCTGCTCGGGGCAGTCCAACATGGAGATGGGGATCGGAGCGATCAGTGCGCCGGGGGATATCGCCAAGGCGAACAATCCGAATATTCGCCTCTTCAGCGTCCCTAAGGCTGTGGCGACCGCGCCGCGTGAGCTGACGGCGGGGAGCTGGGATGTCTGCACACCTGAAACCGTCGCCAAGGGCGGCTGGGGCGGGTTTTCCGCTGTGGGCTACTTCTTTGGCAAGAACCTACAGGAAACCCAAAAAGTGCCCATCGGGCTGATTCACACATCGTGGGGCGGCACCATTGCGGAGGCGTGGACCAGTGCGGAGGCGCTCAAGGCCGCGCTCCCGGAGTTCGTGCCCGCCGTGGAGCAAGTTCAGGCCGCCGCGAAGAACACAAGCACGACCAGCATGACGCAGCAGATGGCTGCGTGGTGGAAGAAAAACGATCCCGGCACTACCGCGAGCTGGCAGGCTGTGGGCTTCGACACGGCGGCGTGGAAGCCCATGAACCTCCCAACGGGGATTGAGGCCGCCGGTTTGGAAGGCTTTGATGGCGTGGTGTGGTTTCGTAAGGAAGTGACACTGCCCGAGGGCTGGTCGGGTAAAGAGGCGACGCTCCACCTGGGCCCGATTGACGACAACGACACGACATTTGTGAATGGGGTGCAGGTAGGGGCCACCGAGGGCTGGCAGACGCCTCGGGACTATAAAATTCCGGGCAATCTCCTCAAGGTTGGGAAGAATATACTCGCGGTGCGCGTGCTCGACACGGGCGGCGGCGGCGGGATCTACGGCGACCCGAGCGCGATGAAGCTTGAAGTGGCGGGCACCGCGCCAATTGCACTGGCAGGGAGCTGGCTCTACCAAGACAGTGTGGCGCTTGCGAAAACCACGCCGCCGCCCGCGCAGCTCAACGGCAATCCCAATGTCACCACGGTGCTCTACAACGGCATGATTGCACCTCTGCTGCCCTTTGGCATCAAGGGGGCGATCTGGTACCAGGGGGAGAGCAATGCCGGGCGCGGCAAGCAGTACCAGACCCTACTGCCCACTATGATTGAGGACTGGCGTAGCCGTTTTGGTGTTGGGGCGTTTCCGTTTTTTATTGTCCAGCTCGCCAACTTTCAGGCGCGGCGTGCGGAGCCGGGCGAGTCCGCGTGGGCCGAGCTACGTGAGGCACAGTCCCTCACGTCTCAGACCTTGCCCAAGACGGGCCTCGCGGTGGCCATTGATATCGGCGATGCCAACGACATTCACCCGACCAATAAACAAGAAGTGGGCCGTCGGCTCGCGTTAAGTGCACAGGCCCTTGCCTACGGCGAGAAGATCGAGTACTCCGGCCCCCTCTACGCTTCCCTAAAGGCCGACGGCGATAAGTTACGCGTGACGTTCACGCACGCCGACGGGCTAGCGATCCAGGGAGGCGGGAAACTGCGGGGCTTCGCTATCGCGGGAGCGGATAATAAGTGGGTCTGGGCCGACGCGGCAATTGATGGTCAGAGTGTCGTGCTCTCATCCCCGCTGGTTCCTCACCCCGTTGCGGTGCGCTACAACTGGGCCGATAACCCGGACGGCAATCTCATAAACGCCGCCAACCTCCCCGCCGTCCCGTTCCGGCATGACAAGTAAGTCACTGCGATGATCCACGAATCTGCTCTACGCCGCTTTGAGGTTCCCCGCACGATTGTACAGGGGGGAGGTTGCCGCTCTCAGCTCCCCGCGCTCGTGCGCGAGCTCGGTGGCACGCGTGTGCTTGTTGTGACCGATCCCGGTGTCGTGCAGCGTGGCGTGGCGGGCGGCTCGCCTATTGACACCACCAAAGTAATTGCCATCCGCCTTGCAAATCCGCAGCCGCTTCCCGAGCTCATGGGCCTACATAAGATCGCGCATCCCGGACTGCCCACTGTCATGCGCTTCTCCCTTACTGCTGCCCCGGAGCGCTACGCCATAATCGCTCGCACGGTGGGATGCGACTCCCTGATCCCTTGGCTTGAGGCACTAAACGCCGAGGTCGAAAAGATGGCTACCGATGCCCTCGCTTCTGGTAGCCCCACGAATAATCCACGTGTCCCGACGGCCCAGGAAATTGTTGCGCTGTACCACGAGGCCTGGTGAAATCGGTACAATGTGAGCCATGAACACCGCATTTCTGCTTTGTGCACTCCTCACGACTTTTATATTTCCTCGCTCGGCGCAGGCGAGCGTGCCGGTAGAGAAACCCAATATAATCTTTATTCTGGCCGATGATCTGGGGATAGGAAACGTGGGGTGCTACGGCTCTGATAACGCCAAGACACCGAATATAGACAAGCTCGCCGCTACGGGCACGCGTTACACAAGGGCGTTTACGGCGGCGCTCTGTGGGCCGTCGCGGGCGCTGATCATGACGGGGCGCTATGCGTTTCGCAATGGCTCGACCAACCAAGACGCCTGCCAGCGCATGCCTCTCTCGGAGCTCCAGCTCGGCCCTACGTTTAAGTCGGCGGGCTACGCGACCTCGGCGATTGGCAAGTGGGGGCAGCTTCCTGGTGAGCCCAATCAGGCAGGCTTTGACGACTACCTGCGCTTCAATGGCAGCGGTGTCTATCAGAACAAGCTCGGGGGTAAAGTTGAGGCATACCGTGCCAACGGCAAAGAGCTTAAGCTCACCGACAAAGAGTACATGCCGGACATCATGCACGAGCAAGCCGTGGCGTTTCTGAAGACGAACCAGGCAAAGCCGTTCTTTCTCTACTACTCTATGGTGCATGTCCACGGTGATATCCAGCCGACGCCTGACAGTGCGCCCGGTAGCAAGGATCTCTTTGGCGACAATATCCGCTACATGGATAAGCTGGTAGGCAAGCTCGTGGATCAGCTCGAAGCACTCAAGCTGCGCCAGAACACGCTGGTTGTCTTTATCGGCGACAACGGAACCGCCAAAGGCCCTAGCGAGCTGTCCACTATCGGCGGACGGAGCCTCTCTGGCATGAAGGGCTCGATGCTGGAGTGCGGTGGCTTGGTTCCGATGATCGCCAGCTGGCCCGGCAAGACGCCCGCTGGGAAAGTCTCCGACATGCTGATTGACTCCACCGACATGCTTCCCACGTTCGCGGAGCTAATGGGCGCGAAGCTCCCCGGAAAGACCGTTTTCGATGGTGTCAGCTTCGCCCCGCAGCTCCAAGGCAAGCCCGGCAAGCCCCGCTCCTGGGTCTACAACCAGCTCGCCAGTATGTGGTACGTCCGCGAGGCGGGCTGGAAGCTCAACCAGCTCGGCGAGCTCTACGACATGGCCGATGCCCCGTTCACCGAGAAGCTTGTCGCCGCCGGAAGCGAGACGCCTGCTGCCAAAGCCGCCCGCGTTCGACTGGCCGCCGTACTCGCCACGCTCAACCCCGCAGGCGGCATTGTCGACACCGGCGATGGCACGGGGCGTCATGCCAACAAGGCCAAGAATGCTCAAAAGAAAGAAGCTGCCACTGCCGCAGCAACAGCCGTGGATACGAAAGTGCTGGAGGAGCGCTTCGATAAGCTCGACACTAAGAAAACGGGTAAGTTGACCCTGGAGCAGTTTATGAGCAACAAGACCGATCCCGACGCCGCCAAGGCACGCTTTGTTAAGCTCGACATCAATCACGATGGCATCCTCACCGGCGAGGAATATCTGGCGCAGGGCAAGAAGTAACCCTCAAACCAATGCGACAACTTAATCTCACCCCGATACCGGAAGTCCAAGCGCTGCTGGATCAGGCCAGGAAGGCTCTCATGGCCAATCAGGTCACGGAGGCGCTGGCGTTTTACGACCAGGCGCTGAGCAAAGCGCGGGAGCTGAAAGATCGCACGGGCGAAGCCACCACGCTCCAAGGCATGGGCATCGTCTATCGGAACACGGGCAAGCCCCAAAAAGCACTAGAGCTTATCAATCAGGCATTGGCGATTTTCCAAGGCACCGGCAATAAGAGCGGCGAGGCGGGGGTACTCCAGAGCATCGGTATTCTTTACTCCGTGCTCGGTCAGCCGCAGAAGGCGCTGGAGGTTTACAATCAGGCGCTTCTGATTTGTCAAGCCAGTGGCGATAAGCGGCGCGAGGCCAATGTCCTCAATGGCATTGGGGTGGTCTATTTCAGCACCGGCCAGCCTCAGAAAGCTCTGGAATTCTTCACGCAGTCCCTCCCGATATTTCAAGCCATCGGGGATAAAGGCAGTGAGCTTGGGGCACTCCAGAACATTGGCAACTACTACACGGCAACTCGCCAGTCCGAGAAGGCGCTGGAGTACTACAACCAAGCCCTCCCGCTCACTCGGGCGCTGGGCGATACACTCAATGAGGCTAGTATGCTCACTAATATCGGGGGGCTTTACGCTTCGATGGGCCAGCCACAGAAAGCTCTGGAGTTCTACAACCAAGCCCTTCCAATCCGACGTGCTATCGGCGATAAGAGCGGCGAGGCGGCGACGCTCCAAAATATCGGGACTCTCTACACTTCGGTTGGTCAACCGCAGAAGGCGCTAGAGTTTTATGACCAGTCCCTCCCCATCCGACGTGCTCTCGGTGACACCAGCAACGAGGCTGCCACACACAAGCGGATGGCCGAAGCGGAGACACAACTCAAGCATCCTACCCAAGCGGAGGAGCACTACGGACAGGCCATCGCTCTCTACGAGACGATCCGAGATAACATGGGCGGTCTTTCCGAAGCGAAAACGTCGTTCCTGCGCTCCACCATCTCCACCTACTACGACTATCTGACTCTCTTGTTGGAGCAAGGTAACAGCGTCAAAGCCTTTGAAATTGCGCAGAAGACCAAGGCACGCTCGCTACTCGATCTCATGGCCTCAGGCCGTGTCAACTTAGACTCCGAACTCACGGCTGAGGAGCAAGCGCAAGATAAAGCACTTCGCCAGAAGGCAAGTGTGCTCAACGCGCAGATGGTCAAGGAGGGAGTAGAGAACGAGGTCGGGGCGAAGAAGCGCTTTGCGGCTCTTAAGGAAGAACTCAAAGCCACCGAGAGCCAGCTTCAGACCTTCACGGATACGCTCTACGCTCGCCATCCCAAGCTCGCCCAGAAACGTGTTGCCAAGACCGCCACAGTAACCGACATTAGCAAGCTCTTGCCTGCTGGTACAGCACTGCTGGATTACATCGTGCTGTCACAAGACAAGTTGGCGTTGTTCGTTGTCACGCGTAGTGGCGTCAAAGCAGTCACTCTGCCGCTCAACTACGCCAAGCTTGTCACCAAAGCCGCGGCGTTTCGGGCGGTCTGCGCGGATCCTCGCAAAGACTACAAAAAGCCCGCGCAAGAGCTGTACACCCAGCTGCTCGCCCCGGCAGCGAAACATCTCACGGGTGCCAAGCGCTTGGTAATCTGCCCGGATGGCGCTCTCTGGGATGTGCCGTTCCAAGCCTTGCTATCCGAGGGAAAGTTCCTTGCCCAGCGCTACGAGCTTTCCTATGCGTACTCGGCGACGGGAGCCCAAGCGGCCTTGACGGTGAAGGCAGGCCGCAAGAAGCCGACCCAAACAGTGCTCGCCATCGCCAACCCGGACTTCGGTTCTTCCAAGCGTTTCGGTGATCTGGATAATCTGCCAGGACAAAGACCGATCACTGCTCCGAACCGTCCGATCACTGCTCCGAACCGTCCGATCACTGCTCCGA
>JANNDD010000075.1:0-5110 GCA_031387365.1 Armatimonas sp.
AGAGAAGAGCGGCGACCGGGACGGCGGTGCGTGCCACCCCTGTGACCAGGTTCTGCGTTGCCGACACACGGCGTAAGACACTGATCAGGGCCAGGGCGGCCAGCCAGAGAGCGGGCAGGAGTAGCACCATGGCGGTGCTGAGCAGCCAGATCAACAGAGGAGAGGTGAGATCCGTGAGAGCTTCCTCGCCGCTGGAGAGCCCCTGGATCACACCCGCAAAACTGAGCCAGGGAGCCAGCCCCGCTTCCAGCCAGAGACTGAGCGCAAGCAAGACGAGAGGGATGAAGCAAAGTGCCAGCGTGCGCACCGTTCGGTGCACTCGGCGCTCCGGGGCATCTGCCTGGCTCCGGCTTGCTTTACGGACACGCCAGAGTGCCAGTGGCAGAAGCAGGTAGCAAAAAGTGAGGATCAGAACCCAACCCAGTGCCTGTCGCTCGACGGAGTCGCTCTTGAGGAAGCGGGTTGCCAGAGCACAGATCCCACCGAGTACACCAATAATGACCAGCGTCACCAGGAGATTGACGCCCACGAGATGCCGCGCCAGCTGCGATGTGATCCGTGGCATTCCGTAGACAGAGCGATCCGTGGCCTGGAAGTAGAGGGATCTATCTTTCTCCCGGAGCGTCTGGCTCTGCTCCAAGTGCGCGATAAACTCGCCAGCGGCAGGATGAGCCGCCGCAAACTCTCTCCACTGGCGCAAGTGGGCCACGTGGCGCAAGGCACTGCGCTTCTTTTCGTCAGCCTCTCTCTCTTTTTCGGAGCAGTCCTCGCCGCACTCGGGGGGAAGCCCTAGTGATTTTGTGGTGACCGATGGCGCACCGCCCGGGCGCGTGAGCGAGATGGAGACCATGGCAGTGCCCACTAAGGTGCCCATATGGCTACTGGACTGGTCGCGGAGCTTCTCGGCGACGGCAAGCGTATCGCGGCGCAGGGCGAGGCCGCCTGCAATGTCGCCTGACTTCTCGTGTTCTATCGCGTGCACCGTTGCTAGCCGTGCCAGAGCGCGGAGCAGGGAGTAGTGGGGAAAGAGTGTCGCCGCCGCCTGGGCGATCTCGGTAATCCCCAGCTGCGGGCCACGTGCCAGCCGACGGAGCTCTCGGACTCCCGTAAGCTCGGTGCGGGTGCCGTCGTCAAAATTTGCGCAGAGCGCTGCGCGGTGGAGTGCCCCCTCGGCCTCACTGTCGCGCTTCAGTCCGTAGAGCGTCACCGCCTCCATCGTGGGGAAAAAGCCGTTCTGGCTGTCCAGAGCTGCTCCCTGCCGGGCATCAGCCAGAGCGGCCTCTAGCACCACTGCGTCCACCTTGCCGTCTTTCGCCTCTCTGGGCTCCGACGAGAGCTTGCCCTGTTCCACCTCACGGTTTTTGAGGCTGATTCCCTCCCGGCAGGCATGGCGCAGGAGCACCGCATTTCGCGGAGCGCTCGGCGGAAGGGCGCGTAGGGCAGCGAGCAGTGCCGCGCCGCCTCTGCCACGGAGCGCTCCCGCAATCTGCAGTGTGGCATCGCCCGGGTGGTCAGCAAGGACACGGGTGTAGGCCGCTTGATTTCGCCCAGGCTGCGCCGGAAGAAGTGCCCAAGAAAGCGGGATATCCTCGTGTTTCAGCCCCAGATCACTCAGCGTTTGAACCAGTGGCCGCGAGCCGCTGAGCACCCCGCCGATATGGAGACGCGCCAGCCAGCCCGTCTCGGGGCGAACCAGGGTGAACAAGAGCACTGCTCCGGCAACAACGGCGAGAGCGTGACTGAGTTTTGGCTTCATAGATCATTGGACGCAGCTGCTCGGGCCGAGGTTACGGTACAATCCACCATGTCAAATCCCGACCGCGATGAAGCGCTACCGTTTTCGAAGATGGCGCTGCTTCTGGCACTGGGCTGGGGGCTGACCAATATCGCCTACGCCATCTACGATCTGCCGCTGAAGTTTGTTTTAAAAGACGAGCTTCACCTCGATGCACAGCAGATCTCAAAGTTTTTCGCGCTGGGAGTTTTCAGCAACTATGTCAAGCCACTGGCCGGGATTCTCACGGATAGCGTGCCGCTCTTTGGGACACGCCGCCGCTGGTATCTGATTCTCAGCCTGTTTTTCTGCGGCATTGGCTGGCTGATCTTAGGAAGCGTCCCCCGAAACTACACCACCATGCTGGCCGTTTTCGCCACGACCTACACCATGGTGATGATCATCTCCACCACATTTGGCGGCGTTATGGTCGAGACGGCACAGCGCTTTGCGGCGGCAGGACGGCTCACGGCGCAGCGCATTGGGATGTTTCGCCTAGGCGCACTGGCAGGTGGGCCACTCGGAGGCTTTCTCGCCAAGTTCCCCCTGCTTCTCACGCTGAGCCTCTCCGCCACCCTGCACTTTACTCTGATTCCTATTGTCTGGTTTTGGCTGAAAGAGCCGCAAAAAGCCACTCTCAACAAAGACCTCTGGCGCGAGGCGGGGCAGCAGCTCAAAGGGCTGGTGCAGAGCAAAGTAGTGCTAGCCGCCGCCGGAATGATCTTTCTCATCGCCGCCTCGCCGGGCTTTGGAACCCCGCTGTTTTTCTTTCAGACGAACACTCTGGGGCTCTCGAAACAGTTCCTGGGAAGTCTGACACTGATCGGCGCGGCCTTCGGGCTTCTCACCGCGACTGCCTACCACAAGTTCTGTCAGAAGGGGAGTATGAGGACGCTGCTGATCGCTAGCATTGTGATCCATGCTCTCGGGACACTGTTCTACCTTTTCTATAAAACTCCTGGAGCGGCCATCGCGATCACCGCGCTGGAGGGCATGACCCAGACCCTCGCCATCTTGCCCGTCTACGACTTAGCCGCACGCGGCACCCCCAAAGGCAGCGAGGCACTGGGCTACTCAATCATGATGAGTGTCTGGAACCTCACCAACTCCCTCTCCGACTGGATCGGCTCCACACTCTTCACCAAGTACAGCTTTGACTTCTCCCACCTCGTCTGGCTAAACGCCAGCACGACAGCTCTCGTCCTGCTGGTGATCCCGTTTTTGCCCAAAGCCCTGATGGCAAAAACCGATGGCAATTGATTTTAGTGGTCTGTTTGTGATAAACTTCGCAAAGTCAGGCGATATCTGTCGCCCGGAAAATATGCCATGCTAAACTCCTACATTCCGGTTCTGGTGATGGGGCTGGTCGCCGTTTTACTCTCGGCGGTCTTTATTCTGCTCTCCGCCGTCCTTGGGCCGCGCCGTCCCTCGCCTCAGAAAAACAGTCCGTATGAGTGCGGCGTGACTCCTATTGGCTCGGCACGGGAGCGCTTCCCGATCAAGTTCTATCTCATCGCCATGCTCTTTATCCTCTTCGATATCGAGACGGTTTTCCTCTACCCTTGGGCGGTGACCTATGGTGCCAGTGGTGCTATGATGCTCTTTAACCTCGCGGAGATGGGACTGTTTGTGGCGATTTTATTCGTGGGCTACATTTATATCTGGCGTCGCGGTGCCTTCGAGTGGGGCTAAGGTTGTATGAAATTTTACATACCCCATCCTAAGACTCTATGTAAAGAAGTATCAATGGAGCAAGAGTATGCTTATCTGGGCTTGATGCGAGATATTGAAAGGTCAAATATTAGCAGTAGTACAGATATATCGTTGGTGAATGATATTGAAGAGTGTGAAATATGTCTTCTGTGTCGGTCTTATGGCACATTTGGGTTTTTTTGTGATGAATTAAAGAGAGACCGAAAGCATTTTGATAAATATTTTATCTATTCTATAGACGATGAAGACTTCCCATCTCTGCCAGGTGTCTATGCGTGTAGTCCACGCCGGATTCATCAACAGCAGGGATGGGCAACCACAGGACATTATATATCCTCACATATCACTCCTTTTAATTTTGATTGTATACCTGCAGAAAAACGAGATATACTGTTTTCTTTTATAGGGTCTTCAGCAACTCATCCCGTTCGAAAGCACCTCTTAGCACTACATCATCAAGATGCAGTCATTCAAGATAGTTGGGCGAAGGGCGAACTACCTTGGTGGGGGCGTGGTGATAAGATCCAACAGGATTACAAACAGAACTATCGTGAGGTTGTCATGCGTACACGATTTGCTCTCTGCCCGCGTGGTGTCTCGGCGGCATCTATTCGACTTTTTGAGGTTATGGAAGCTGGGTGCGTTCCTGTTATCATATCCGATGCGCTTATCCTGCCACGAGGTCCACGCTGGGAGGATTTTATTCTTCGTGTGCCAGAGGCTGATATTGAGCGTATTCCAGAGATAATTGGTAGTTGTAGCGAAGAATTTGTTGTGCGGAGTCAGGCGGCACGACAGTGTTGGGAACAGTTTTACTCCCCAAAAGCAAGTGCTCGAACCATATTGCAGGAGATACAATCTCTAAAATCTAACTTGGGTGAGCGGCGGGATTTACTTAACTCACAAGTAGTTCACGAGAGTTTTACGGCACCCTATGCCTTAAGAATACGGGCACGCTCAATCAAAATTAAATTAAGGAGAATGATGAAAAGGATATGAATATAATGCAAGAGCATAAATATGACTGAGACGAATCAACCATTTCTGACGGCATCACTGAACAAGATGGTGAATTGGGGGCGTAAGAACTCACTTTGGCCCGCAACTTTTGGGCTCGCGTGCTGTGCCATTGAAATGATGGCCTCCACCGACAGCCGTTTTGATCTCTCTCGCTTTGGCTCCGAGGCGTTTCGCGCCTCGCCGCGTCAGGCGGACTTGATGATCGTCAGCGGGCGTGTCTGCAAGAAAATGGCTCCGGTCTTGCGCCAGGTCTACGACCAGATGCCCGATCCCAAGTGGGTAATCGCCATGGGCGACTGCGCGAGCAATGGCGGTGTCTTCAATAACTACGCCGTGGTGCAGGGCGTGGATCAGATTATCCCTGTTGACATCTACGTCCCCGGCTGCCCGCCGAGCCCTGATGCCTTGATCCATGCCGTCATGGAATTACAAAAAAAGATTGATCGCGAACGATTTTCGGAGAGATACTAATGATTCATGCTTTGCTCAACAGGGTTAATCATGCCTTGGAACGTTCGCGCTTCTACTCGAAAATCTGCATGCGCTTGCGTAACCATGCAAATCGTGATATTGGAAAACAAATTAGAGGACATACTCACCAAT
>JANNDD010000127.1:0-1117 GCA_031387365.1 Armatimonas sp.
CAGGCGCAGCCAGTCGGCAAAGCGCTTGCCTTGAGCCTGCTCCTCGGGGGTAGCAAGAATTGTTCGCGGGGACATAGTTCCGGTTCCTCAGCAACCATTATGCCACACAAAAAACTTTCCGACAAACTAAGTTGCACGAAATGCAATTACCAGGTACAATCCCCGAACACCAAACACACGTTTGGGAAAAACGGAGGAAACCATGCCCAGGCAACGACACCAACTCTCTCTCTGCGCCACCGCCGCACCCGTCGCCCACGACGAGACTCTACGGCGGCTTGGCCAGGCAACCGCACTCCTGCTCCGCGCCGCCAACCGGCGGCAGGGAAGGGAGAAGCACCTACTATGAAACCCAAGAAGAAAGCCCCGCAGCGCTTCGCCATCTATCTGCGCTGCTCGACCGACGATCAGAGCTACGGCGACTTCACCACCATCGACACCCAGCGCCAGCTCAACCAAGAGCGGGTCGCGGAGCTTGGCGGAACCGTGGTGGCCGAGTACGCGGACGAAGGAAAGACCGGAACGAACCTCTCCCGCAAGGACTGGAAGCGCATGCTGGCCGATGCGGCGGGTAAGCGCTTCGATACCGTGGTCGTCACCTACATGAGCCGCCTGGCGCGTGGCGAGGTCTACCACGTGGCCGAGTATCTCCTGAAAGAGGAGAAGGTCAAAGTCGAGCTGGTCAAGGAGAAGTTCTCCCCGGATATGGTGGGCCAGATGCACAAGCAGATGACCATCATGATGGACGGGCAGTACTGCCGCCAGGTCTCGGACTGGACGCGCACCAAGCAGGGGCAGATGGTCAAGCAGGGCTACCACACCGGCGGCGTGCCCACCTACGGCTACCGCTCTGAGGTCGTGCCGGGGATGCAGCCCGTCACCCTGCCAGGCGGCAAGGTCAAGCCACCACCCAAGCGCATCGTGCCCGACGAGCGCGGAGCCCCTATCGTGCGCCGCGCCTTTGAGCTCTACGCCGAGAGCCACAACATGGGGGCTGCCCTGCGCTACCTACGTGAGCAGGAACCCGACCTGACCTGGACGATAGATCGGGTGTCGCGAATGCTGGCAAACGACCGCTATCGGGGCGTGGCACGCTTCGGCGACAATGTCAACCCCG